>VBCP01000133.1:0-7456 GCA_005888925.1 Betaproteobacteria bacterium
AACATGAAGAGCGCCGAGGGCAAGCAGGTGTTCGTCGATCTGCTGAAGAAGTGCCACCTGATCATGGAGAACTTCGGCCCCGGCGTGCTCGACCGTTTCGGCTTCAGCTGGGAGAAGATCCACGAGTTGAACCCCAAGATCGTGATGGGCTCGATCAAGGGCTTCGGCTCGAGCGGGCCTTACGCCGACTTCAAAGCGTATGAGAACGTGGCGCAGGCGATGGGCGGCGCGATGAGCACGACAGGCCTACCGGAGGGGCCTCCTTTTGTGACCGGCGCGCAGATCGGCGATTCCGGCACCGGCCTGCACCTCGCGATCGGCTTGCTCGCCGCGCTGCGCCAGGCCGAGCGCACCGGCAAGGGCCAGTACGTCGAGGTCGCGATGATGGACGGCGTGATGAATCTGTGCCGCGTCAAGTTCCGCGACCACCAGCGCCTCACGCGCCAGTCGCTCGCCGAATATTCGGTGCCGACCTATAAGGGCATGGGCGAAGTGCCGCGCGCCGGCAACGACTCCGGCGGCGGCCAGCTCGGCAACGCGGTGCACTGCAAGCCGCATGGTGCCAACGACTGGCTCTACGTGGTGGTGCAGGAGGCGGTGTGGCAAGACCTCGCCGAGCGCATCGGTCCGGAAGTCGGGGTGCCCGATCTGGCCGAGGATCCGCGCGTGGCGAGCATCGCCGAGCGGCGCAAGAATCAGCAGCTCGTGTGGACGCTGCTCAACAAGTTCGCGGAGAACTACACCAAGCGCGAGCTGATGGCGATCCTCAATCCGCTGGACGTGCCCTGCGGGCCGATCATGAGCACCGCGGACCTGGCGAACGACGAGCACGTGCGGGGACGCGACATGTGGGTCGAGCTCGACCACCCGCAGCGCGGCAAGTGGTGGAACGTCGGCATGCCGATCAAGCTCTCGGATTCGCCGGCGAAGATCGAGCGCTCGCCGACCCTCGGCGAGCACACCGAGGAAGTGCTGCGCGAAGTGCTGGGCTATGACGCCGCGAAGATCAACAGCCTGAAGAGCGCCGGGGCCTTTTCCGTGCCGCCGAAAAAAGCCGCATGAAACTCGCCATTGTCGGGCAGCAGGACTTCGGCAAGGCCGTGCTCGAGGCGTTTCTCGCGCGCGGCGACCAGGTCGCGGGCGTGTTCTGCGCTCCCGAAAAGCCGGGCGCACGCGCCGATGCGCTGAAAGTCGCGGCGCAGGAGAAGGGCGTTCCGGTATTCCAGTTCGCCTCGCTGAAGAGCGGCGAGGGCACGGCCAAGATGCGCGAGCTCGCGGTCGATATCGGCATCATGGCGTTCGTGCTGCAGTTCGCGCCGCAGGATTTCGTGAAGATCCCGAAGCACGGCACCATCCAGTACCACCCCTCGCTCCTGCCCAAGTACCGCGGGCCGTCGTCGATCAACTGGCCGATCATCCGCGGGGACGCGAAGACCGGCCTGACGATTTTTCGGCCGACCGATGGGCTGGACGAAGGGCCGGTGATCCTGCAGAAGGAAACCCCGATCAGCCCGGACGACACGCTCGGCACGGTGTATTTCGACCGCCTGTTCCCGATGGGCGTGAAGGCGATGCTCGAAGCGGCGGACCTGGTCGTCGCCGGCAGGCACCGGGAGGCGGTGCAGGACGAGTCGCAGGCGAGCTACGAAGGCTGGTGCCGCAAGGCCGAGGCGCGCCTCAACTGGGCGAACCACGTCGACCTCATCTACAACACGATTCGCGGCTGCAACCCGGCGCCCGGGGCCTGGACCACGCTCGCCGGGCAGGAACTGCAGATCTTCGATGCGCGCAAGCATGCGGTGCGCAGCTTCGGCGCGGTGAAGGGCAAGATCGGCGAAGTGGTTGAAGTTACGGACAAGAGCTTCCAGGTGAGCGCCCAGGGCGGGCGCATCGAGGTGCTGCGCGCCAAGCTCGGCGAGGCGAAAAAAGTCACTGCCGCGGAGCTCGTCGGCGCGGGCCAGATCAAGGCCGGAGCAACGCTCGGAACCTGAGCGGCTCTGGCGCCGAAAAGTCGCGTAAACATTTGACGCGGCTGATGTTCGACTGCAACAATGCGCCTCAGGCTGCTGTTTTAAGGGGAGTTGTGCCCGCACGCTCGGCCTCAGTTATCCGATGAGGCCGTAGCGTAGAATTTTTTCGCGGAACAACAAGGGGGGCGCAGGCCGCATGCAATCGGGTTTCTGGAAGGCCGACTGGTTCCTCGGCGTGCTCGTCGTGGCGCTGTTCGCGCTGTTCAATTCGATGAGCGATCTCGTGCCGAGCCTCGAGCGCAAGGCCTACGACGCGGCGCTCGCCGCCGCCTCGCGCACGCCCTCCGACAAGATCGCGGTGATCGCGATCGACAAGCAGAGCATCGACAACATCGGCCGCTGGCCGTGGCCGCGCGACACGCACGCGCGAATGATCGATCTCCTGGTGCAGGCGAAGGCGCGCGCCATCGGCTATCTCGTGTTCTTCGCCGAGCCCGAGAACGAAAAGATCAACCGCACGCTTGCCAAGCTTGCGGACGCGTCGGCACCCGCGGAGGGACAGCCGCTCGGTCCGACGCTCACACTACTGAAGGAGGCGCAGGAGGAGTTCAACACCGACCGCAAGCTCGCCGCGAGCATCGAGCGCGCGGGCAATGTCGTGCTGCCGATTCTGTTCGTGCTGGAGGCGCCGCGCGGCCGGCCCGATCAGGCGCTCGCGCCCTTCATCCGGCGCAACGCCGTGAGCGCCGAAGAGGGCGCGTCGCCGACGCGCAGTTCCGCGCTCGCGATCTCCGCGCTCGAGGGCTTCGGCAACGCGGCCGCCGCGCTCGGGCATCTGAACGCGCTGCCCGATGTCGATGGCGCCATCCGCAGCGAGGCGCTGGTCGTGTCGCACTACGACGAAGCGTATCCGTCGCTCTCCGCGCTGCTCGTCGCGCGCAGCCTCAACCTTGCGCCCAAGGATATCCGCGTCGCCGCCGGCGGCGTGCGCATCGGCGATCTCTACGCGCGCACCGATGCGCAGGGGCGCATGCAGACGGCGTTCTACAAGTACGCCGGCGAGCGCGCGCCGTTTGCCGAAGATTCGTTCTTCGACGTGGTGAACGGCAAGATCGCCGCGGAGAAGTACCGCGACAAGATCGTGCTCGTCGGGCCGACCGCGGCCGGCGTGGCGAACATGTTCGTGACGCCGGTGCATCCGGCGATGCCCGCGGTCGCGCTGCAAGCGCAGGTGGTCTCGTCGCTCTTGCAGGAACATTTCTTCGTGGTGCCGGCCTGGGCGCGCCTCGCCGAGCTCGGTACGCTCCTCGCGGTCGCGCTTTACCTGGTGGTCGTGCTGCCGCGGCTGAGCGCGGGCAGCGCCCTCGCGGTCACCACGGCGGGCCTTGCGGCGCTGATCGCAGCGCATTTCGCGCTGATGATGAACGCCGGGCTGTGGCTGCAGCTCATGGCGCCGGCGGCGCTGCTGGTCCTCGGCCATGTCGCCCTCGCCTCCAAGCGCTTCATCATGACCGAGCGCGCGCGTCTGGACGCCGACGCGAGCTCGGCCGAGTCGAACCGCATGCTCGGGCTCGCCTACCAGGGCCAGGGCCAGCTCGATCTCGCCTGGGACAAGTTCCGGCAGGTGCCGCGCTCGGACGCGCTGCTCGAGAACCTGTACAGCCTGGGCCTGGACTTCGAGAGGAAGCGCCAGTTCAACAAGGCCGAAGCGGTGTTCCGGCACGCGCACGAGTTCAAGGCGGATTTTCGCGACGTCGAAGGCAAGATCGCCCGCAGCCGCCAGCTTGCCGAGACGGTGATGCTCGGCGGGGCCGCGAGCCATCCGGGCGGAACGCTCACGCTCGACGCCGCGGTGGAGAAGCCGAAGTTCGGCCGCTTCGTGGTCGAAAAGGAGCTCGGCAAGGGCGCGATGGGGGTGGTTTACCTCGGCAAGGACCCGAAGATCGGCCGCGAGGTGGCGATCAAGACGCTCGCCGTCGCCCAGGAGTTCGAGCCCGAGGAGCTCGCCGAGGTCAAGGAGCGCTTTTTCCGCGAGGCGCAGACCGCGGGCCGGCTCTCGCACCCGAACATCGTCACGATCTACGATGCGGGCGAGGAGCACGATTATTGCTATATCGCGATGGAACTTTTGCGTGGGGACAGCCTCGCCCGCCTTACCAAGCCCGGACAACTGCTGCCAGCGGAGAAGACCGTATCGATCATCGCGCGTGCGGCCGACGCGCTCGGCTACGCGCACCGCGAAGGCGTAGTGCATCGCGATGTGAAGCCGGCTAACCTGATGTACGACCCGGAAGCGGACACGCTGAAGGTGACCGACTTCGGCATCGCGCGGCTCACTGCCAGCTCCAAGACGAAGACCGGCATGGTGCTCGGCACGCCTTCCTACATGTCGCCCGAGCAGCTCGCCGGCAAGCGCATCGACGGACGCTCCGATCTGTTCTCCTTGGCGGTCACGCTGTACCAGATGCTGAGCGGCCGCTTGCCGTTCGATGGCGAGTCGATGGCGCAGCTCATGTTCCGCATCGCCAACGAGCCGCCGGCCGACATCTCGAGCGTCGCCACGGTTCCGGCGGGGCTCGCCCGATTCCTCGAGCGCGCGCTCGCCAAGAATCCGGACGAGCGCTTCCAGACCGGCGAGCACTTCGGCGGCGAACTGCGCGCGGCGCTCGGCGCAGCCGCCGCGCAACCGACCGGCGTCGATCTCGAACTCTGAGCATGGACCTTACGCAAACACTGGAGATCGCCACCTGCACCGACCCGGGCATGGTGCGTTCGCACAACGAGGATTCGATCGCCGCGGACCCGGCCAACGGCTTGGTGGTGCTCGCCGACGGCATGGGCGGGTACAACGCCGGCGAAGTGGCGAGCGGCATGGCCACCACGGTGATCGTCACCGAGATGCGGCAGATCCTGTCGAACGCCAAGCCGTACGAGGTCGACCAGAAGAACAAAGAGGAGATCGCCGCGCGCATGGTGCGCGAGCAGGTGCTGAAGGCGAACAGCTCGATCTACCAGGCGGCGCAAAGTCAGCCGCAGTACGCCGGCATGGGCACGACTCTCGTGGTGTGCCTGTTCTACGACAACCGCCTGCTCGTTGCGCACCTCGGCGACTCGCGCCTCTACATGTCGCGCGAGGGCAAGTTCAAGCAGGTGACGCGCGACCATTCGCTGCTGCAGGAGCAGATCGACTCGGGAATCATCACGCCCGAGCAGGCGAAAAAAGCGGCGCACAAGAATCTCGTCACCAAGGCGCTCGGCATCGATCCGACGGTCGAGCCCGAGATCCACGAGTACCCGACCAAGCCGGGCGATATTTATCTGCTGTGCTCCGATGGCCTGTGCGACATGGTCGACGACGAAGACATCGGCATGACGCTCTCGGCGCTCGGCGGCAATCTCAAGCTCGCCGCCCAGCAGCTGGTGCAGATGGCCAACGACAACGGGGGGCGCGACAACGTTTCGGTTATACTGGTCCGGGTCCTCAGGGAGTACCCGGGTGCCAAGGGCGTCATGGCCAAGGTGTTCGCGTGGTTAAAATAACCTCCCGTAGGGGCCACCTATGGCGAAATTGATACTCAGCATGGATGGGCTCGTTCTCAAGGAGATCCCCTTGACGAAGGAGCGCACCACCATCGGCCGCAAGCCCCACAACGACATCCAGATCGACAACCTTGCGGTGAGCGGCGAGCACGCCGTCATCGTCACGATACTCAACGACTCGTTCCTCGATGACCTCGGCCGCACCAACGGCACGGTCGTCAACGGCAACCCGGTCAAAAAGCACTTCCTGCAGAACAACGACGTCGTCGAACTGGGCAAGTACAAGCTCAAGTTCGTCGGCGAAGCCGCCCCGGCCGCGAGCGGCGAGAAGGCCGATTTCGAGAAGACCATGGTGCTGCGGCCCTCCGCGATGAAGGCCGCTGCGGCCGCTGCCGCCGGCGGCGGCGCGCAGGCGGCCGTCGCGCAGCGCCAGGCCGCGGTGCAGGCCGCCGCGGCGAGCGCATCGGCCACCGGCATCGCCGACAAGGATGCCGGTCCCAAGGCCACCCCCGCCCCTGCGGCTGCCCCGGCTGCAGCGCCGGCGCCCGTGGCCGCGCCCAAGCCGGCTGGCCAGCCGCTCGGCGCGATTCAGCTTCTCTCCGGCGGTAACGCCGGCAAGGAGCTCGAGCTCACCAAGCCGCTCACCACGCTCGGCAAGCCGGGTGTGCAGGTCGCCGTCCTGACGCGGCGGCCCCAGGGCTACTTCATCACCCACGTCGAAGGCGCGAAGCGTCCCGCCGTCAACGGCCAGGAAATCGGCGCCGCACCCCATTCGCTCAAGGACCACGACGTCATCGAACTGGCCGGCATCAAGATGGAATTCTTCCTTAAGGCGTGAAGTCGCAACTGCAGGCCTGAAAGGGCCGATCTGAGACAGCACATCGTAAGGATCGGGCTGGGCCTTGCGATCGCGCTGTTCTTCGTAGTCGATGCGTATCGTCTGGAACGCATCGGTTTCGTCACCCAGCTGGACAACATCATGTACGACGCGCGGCTCGCCATGACCATGCCGCGCAGCCGCGACGACCGCATCGTCATCCTGGACATTGACGAGAAGAGCCTCGGCGAGATCGGCCGCTGGCCGTGGAGCCGCAACGTGCTGGCCGAGTTGGTCGACAAGCTCTTCGAGCGCCATGGCGTGGCGCTCGCCGCGTTCGACGTGGTCTTGGCCGAGCGCGATCCCAGCTCGGGCATCGATGTCCTGGACCGCCTCGCGCAAGGCGAGCTGAAGGATGCGCCGCAGTTCCAGTCGGCCTATGCAGCGCTGCGGCCGACGCTCGACTTCGATGCGCGTTTCGCGGCGAGCATGAAAGGCCGGCCGGTGGTGTTGGGCCATTACTTCACCAGCGAGGACCGCGCGGTGCGCGTCAACGCGCTGCCGAAGCCGGTGCTGCCCAAGGGCAGCTTCGCGGGCAGCAATGTCGAATTCCACGAATGGAAGGGCTATACCGGAAACCTGCCACCGTACGTCCAGAACGCGGCCGCCGCGGGCCATATCAACCCCTTTCTGGACGGCGACGGCGTGCTGCGGCGCGTGCCGCTCATTCTCGAATACCAAGGCGAGTACTACGAAGCGTTGTCGCTCGCCGTCTTTCGCACGTTGCTCACCCGATCGCTCGGCGCAATGCCCGCCGTGCAGCCGGGCTTCAAGGGCCGGCAGCTCGAATCTCTCAAAGTAGGTCCCTTCGAGATTCCCGTCGATGACAATGCCGCTGCGCTCATTCCCTACCGCAATGGCAAGCCGAGCTTTCAGTACATCCCGCTCGCCGACGTGCTGAAGGATCGCACTCCACCCGGCAGCCTCAAGGACAAAATCGTGCTGGTCGGCGCCACGGCTTCGGCGCTCGAGGACCTGCGCTCGACGCCGGTCGACAACGTGCTGCCCGGCGTCGAGGTGCACGCCAACATGATCGCCGGCATGCTCGACCAGGACTTCAAGCGGCGGC
>VBCP01000133.1:7511-15339 GCA_005888925.1 Betaproteobacteria bacterium
GGTACGCTCGCGATCATCGGTCTCAATGTGGCGATGTGGCAGGTGCAAGACCTCGTACTGCCACTCGCGAGTTCGCTGCTCATGGTGATTGCGCTCTACACCATGAACATGGCCTACGGCTATTTCGTCGAGTCGCGCTCCAAGCGGCAGGTGGCGGACCTCTTCGCGCAATACGTTCCGCCGGAGCTCGTTAAGCAGATGGCGCGCGATCCGGCGCGCTACACCATGGAGCCGAAGAGTGCCGAGCTGACAATTCTCTTTTCCGATGTGCGCGGTTTCACTTCGATTTCGGAATCGCTGGACGAGAAGTCCCTCCGCGAATACGTGAACGAGTACCTGACCGAGATGAGTGCCATCATCCGCGGCCGGCACAGGGGCACGCTCGACAAGTACATCGGCGACGCGATCATGGCGTTCTGGGGGGCGCCGATGGGAGATCCGCAACAGGCGCGCAACGCAGTTCTCGCCGCCTTGGACATGCAGAAAGCGGTGGGTCCACTCAATCAGCGTTTCACCGCACGTGGCTGGCCGGCGCTGCGCGTCGGGATCGGGGTGAATTCAGGCACCGTGCGCGTCGGCGACATGGGGTCGAAAGTCCGCCGCGCATATACGGCGATGGGCGATCCGGTCAATGCGGCTTCGCGACTGGAAGGCCTCACCAAGCACTACGGCGTCGGCATCCTGATCGGCGAAAGCACCCGGCGCATGGTCGAGGACATCGCGTTCCGCGAGGTCGACCGGGTCAAGGTGAAGGGCAAGGACGAGGCGATCACAGTCTATGAACCCCTCGGCCTGGCCGCCGAGCTCGACCCGGCCACCCAGGAGGAGCTCAGGCTCTGGGGCCAGGCGCTGCGCGCCTATCGCTCGCGCAACTGGGACCTCGCCGAGGTGAACCTGGTCAACTTGCAGCGGCTCGCTCCTGGCCGCATGCTGTATGCGGTGTACGCCGAAAAAGTCACACGCGCCCGCAGCACGCCGTTGACCGCCGACTGGGAAGCGGTGACGGCGTTCGACGAGAAATAGGGGGCGCGTGCGCCTGCGCGTGCTCGGGTGCTCCGGCGGGATCGGCGGCCGCCATCTGCGCACCACCTCGTTCCTGATCGACAGCGACATCCTGATCGACGCCGGCACCGGGGTCGGCGACCTGACCCTCGCCGAGCTCTCGCAGATCGACTACATCTTCATCACGCACTCCCATCTGGATCACGTCACGTCCATTCCTTTTTTAGTGGACACGGTGGGCGGGATGCGCTCGAAGCCGCTGGTGGTGTACGCGACGCGCGCTACCACCGAGATCCTGCGCAACCACCTCTTCAACTGGGCGATCTGGCCGGATTTCAGCGAAATCCCGAGCGCCGAGGCGCCGTTCCTGCGCTACGAGGAAATCGCGCTGGGCCAGACGGTACGCCTGGGCGCTCGCGCGATCACGCCGCTGCCGGCGCGCCACACCGTGCCGGCGGTCGGCTATCACCTCGACAGCGGCGCCGCGAGCCTGGTGTTCACCGGCGATACCGGGCCGAACGACGCGCTCTGGCGCGAGGTGAACCGCATCGCCAACCTCAAGTTCCTGATCATCGAGACGGCGTTCTCCAACAAGGAGCGCCAGCTCGCCGAGATGTCGCGCCACCTCTGCCCGGCGACGCTCGCCGAGGAACTCGCCAAGCTCGAGCTCGACGCCGAGATCTACATCACGCACATGAAGCCCGGCGAGATCGAGCCGACGATGCTCGAGATCGAGGAGTGCGCCGGCAAGTTCCGCCCGCAGATGCTGCAGAACAACCTGGTGCTGGAGTTCTAGTGCGGCGGCCGCACGCCACGGCGGAGCAGCTCGGCGCGCTGACGCCGCTCGCCGGGCTCTCGCGCGAGCGGCTTGCCGAGCTCGCCGACATGGCGGTGATCGAACGCGCGCCGCGCGGCAGCGACCCGCTGCACGGCTGCGAGCCCGGCCGCTCGGTGTTCCTCCTGCAGGGCGAGCTGTTGCTCGCGTTCGACGGCGGCGGCACGCTGGTGGTGGTCGGCGGCACGGGCGAGGGCTGCCATGCGCTCAACCGGCGCCGCCAGGCGGTGGTGCGCAGCAAGGCGATCACCGATGTCGACCTGCTCGCGCTCGAGGACGACCTGCTCGACACGCTCGCCACCTGGGACCAGGCGGTGCGCGGCGATGCGCGCTTCGTGACGGGCGCCTTTGCCCTCTCCAGCCTGAAGAGCGGTGCGCTCGCGCAGCTGCCCGCCGCGCACGTCGAGGAGCTGCTCAGGCGTTTCGAGCACCTGCGCATCAAGCGCGGCGAAGCGGTGATCCACGAAGGCGAGGAAGGCGACTACTACTACCTCGTCGCATCGGGCCGCTTCCAGGTCGAGCGGCTGGTGGGCGGCGCGAAGGTGGTGCTCGCCGAGCTGAAAAGCGGCGACGCCTTCGGCGAGGAGGCGCTGGTGTCCGAAGCCAAGCGCAACGCCACCGTCACGGCGCTCAGCGAGGGCGAGCTCCTGCGCGTGCGGCGCAGCGATTTCAACGAGCTGCTGCGCGAGCCGCTGCTGCGGCGCCTGTCCTTCGCCGATGCGGCGCAGAGGGTGCGCGGCGGCGCGGTGTGGCTCGACGTGCGCTATCCCTCGGAATACCAGTACGACAAGCTGCCCGGCGCGATCAACGTGCCGCTTGCCGAGGTGCGCAACATGTTCGCGGTGCTCGATCGCTCGCGCGAATATGTCGCCTATTGCCAGAGCGGCCGGCGCAGCGCCGCGGCCGCTTTTCTCTTTGCCCAGCGGGGCTTTCGCGTGTGGCTCCTGGAAGGAGGACTCAAACGAGCCGCCGAACGGTCGTCCTGAGGCGAGGCGAGGGGGCAAAAGCCTTGGTAAATCAGGGTGTATGACGCTATTATGCAAGCCAAGCTAGAACCGGACACCGGGGTCCGTACCGAACCGCAGGGGAGGTCGTAATGAGCGCAGTTCTCAGTCAGCCGGCGGCGGCGCAGACCGACGTCGCCGCGCGCCTGGCGTTCCAGAAGCAGCTCCAGGCGGTGACGAACAAGATCCACGCCACCAACAACATCGACGAGATCATGCTCGAGGTGAGCGCGGACGTCTGTGCGCTGTTCAACGCCGACCGTCTCACCATCTATTCCATGAGCGAGGACAAGCAGTCCATCGTCTCGAAGGTCAAGACCGGCCTCAACTCCTTCAAGGACCTGAAGCTGCCGATCGCCGAGCACTCGATCGCGGGCTACACCGCCCTCGCGAAGAAGGCGATCAACATCAAGGATTGCTACGACGACGGCGAGCTGCGCACGATCAATCCCAACCTGCGCTTCCTGCAGGAGGTCGACAAGCGCACCGGTTACCGCACCAAGCAGCAGCTCGTGGCGCCGATCGTCGAGCAGGGCACGAGCGAGCTGATCGGCGTCATCCAGATCATCAACAACAAGGCCGGCGTGCCCTTCGGCGGCCTCGCCGAGGAAGGGGTGAGCGAGCTGTCGCAGACGCTCGCCATCGCCTTCAAGCAGCGCCAGAAGCCGCAGCTCGCCAAGACCAAGTACGACTATCTGATCGCCGATGCGGTGCTCTCGGCCGGCGAGTTCGAGCTCGCCGCGCGCCAGGCGAGGAAGAAAGCCATCGACATCGAGTCGGTGCTGACCGACGAGTTCCAGGTGAAGATTCCGGCGATCGGCGGCGCGCTGTCCAAATTTTTCGGCGTCCCCTATGAGGCGTTCAAGTCCGACCGCGTCAAGCCGGCGGAGCTGCTCAAGAACCTGAAGCGCGAATACGTCGAGGCCAACCTGTGGGTGCCGATCGACGACACCAAGGAAGGCCTGGTGGTGGTGTGCCTCGATCCCGAGCGCATCCGCTCCTCGCGCATCGCCTCCAACGTGTTTCCCAAGGCGCGCCTCATCTATCGGGTCACCACGCAGAAGGACTGGAAGGACACGCTCAACCAGCTCTATGGCCAGGAGTCGGCGGGCGCCGACCTCAGCAACGTCGAGGACCTGCTCTCGGGCATGGAGGACGACGGCAGCGCTGACGCGGCGGCCGAGGGGGCCGGTGGCGACGAGGTGTCCGCGGCGGCGGACAACGAGCTGGTGAAGCTCGTCAACAAGGTGATCGTCGACGCCTATAACCAGAACGCGTCGGACATCCACATCGAGCCCTACCCGGGCAAGGCGAAGACCGAGATCCGCTTCCGCAAGGACGGCTCGCTCGGGCCCTACATCGAGGTGCCGGCGAGCTACCGCGCGGCGATCGTGGCGCGCATCAAGATCATGTGCGACCTCGACATCTCGGAGAAGAGAAAGCCGCAGGACGGCAAGATCAAGTTCAAGAAGTTCGGCCCGCTCGACATCGAGCTGCGCGTCGCCACCAATCCCACCGCCGGCGGCGTCGAGGACATCGTGATGCGGATTCTCGCCGCTGGCGAGCCGATCCCGCTCGAGAAGATGGGTTTCACGGCGCGCAATCTGGAAGAGCTGCAGAAGACGGTGTCGAAGCCCTATGGCCTGTTCTTCGTCTGCGGCCCGACCGGCTCGGGCAAGACCACCACCCTGCACTCGGTCCTCAAGTACCTGAACACGCCCGATACCAAGATCTGGACCGCCGAAGATCCCGTCGAGATCACGCAGAAGGGCCTGCGCCAGGTGCAGGTGAACAAGAAAGCCGGGCTCGACTTCGCCGCGGTGATGAAGGCGTTCCTGCGCGCCGACCCCGACATCATCATGGTCGGGGAGATGCGCGACAAGGAAACCACCGGCACCGGCATCGAGGCCTCGCTCACCGGCCACCTGGTATTCGCCACGCTGCACACCAACTCGGCGACGGAATCGATCATCCGCCTGCTCGACATGGGGATGGACCCGTTCAACTTCGCCGACGCACTGCTCGGCATCCTGGCCCAGCGCCTCGCCAAGCGCATGTGCAGCTGCAAGCAGCCGTACACGCCGGAGGCGGCCGAGCTGACCGCCTTCCTGCGCGAGTATTGCGACGAGCTGATGAACACCTCGCGCTTCAAGGCCGACCCGAAAGGCTCCATGGAGGCGGTCTACCGGGAGTGGGTGAAGAACTTCGGCAACGACAAGGGACAGCTCACCTTCTACAAGCCGGTGGGCTGCGACAAGTGCGGCGGCTCGGGCTTCAAAGGACGCTGCGGCCTGCACGAGCTCTTGATCGCCACCGACAAGCTGAAGAAGCTGATCCAGGAGCACTCGCGCGTGGCAGAAATGCTGGCCCAGTGCCTCGAAGACGGCATGCGAACCCTCAAGCAGGACGGCATGGAAAAATGCCTGATGGGCGTCACGCACATGAAGGAAGTGCGCGCAGTGTGCATTAAGTAGGCGCGGCGATGGGCGCAACCATCGACACCACGCAGGGGTTGCGCTTTCCGAGCGGCGCGGCGCCGACCGCCGCCGACGACCTCGCCCAGCGCCTCGACCAGCTGAACGCGATCGGCGCCTCGCTTTCAGCCGAGCGCGATATCAATCGGCTGCTCGAGACGATCCTCACGGCGGCGAAGACCATTACGCGCGCCGACGGCGGCACGCTCTATCGGGTCACCGAGGAGCAGAGCCTGCGTTTCGAGATCGTGCGCACGAGCTCGCTCAAGTACTACCTCGGCGGCACCACCGGCAATCCGGTGCCGTTCTACCCGATCCAGCTTTTCAAGGATGGCAAGCCCAACCATGGCATGGTCGCGGCCCACGCGGCGCTCACCGGCAAGACGGTGAACATCGCCGACGCCTACGTCGCCGAGGGCTTCGATTTCTCCGGCACGCGCGCCTTCGACTCGAAGACCGGCTACCGCTCGCAGTCGTTTCTGACCGTGCCGATGCGCAACCACGAGGGCGAAGCGATCGGTGTGCTGCAGCTGATCAACGCGCAGGACCCGCAGACCGGCGAGATCGTGGCCTTCTCCTCCTCCGACCAGCGCCTCGCCGAGTCGCTCGCCTCGCAGGCCGCGGTCGCCCTCACCAACCGCATGCTGATCAACCAGCTCGAGCATCTCTTCGAGTCCTTCATCAGCCTGATCAACGGCGCGATCGACGAGAAGTCCCCCTATACCGGCGGCCACTGCCAGCGCGTGCCGGTGCTCACCATGCTGCTCGCCGAGGCGGTGAACCAGACGAACGATGGGCCGCTCAGCGAGTTCCACATGAGCGACAAGGACCGCTACGAGCTGAAGATCGCGGGCCTGTTGCACGATTGCGGCAAGGTGACGACGCCGGTGCACGTGGTCGACAAGGCGACCAAGCTCGAGACCATTTTCGACCGCGTGCAGCTCATCGACACGCGCTTCGAGGTGCTGAAGCGCGATGCCGAGCTCGAGTCGCTGAAAAAGAGGATCACGCTCAAGCCGATGGAGGCGGCCGAGGAGGACAAGCGGCTGCGCGAGCGCCTGCGCCAGCTCGACGACGACCGCAAGTTCCTGCATGCCTGCAACATCGGCGGCGAGCGCATGCGCGACGACGACATCGATCGAGTCAGGCGCATCGCCAAATATCGCTGGCGCGACGTCTCGGGGCACGAGGCCGAATTCCTCACCGACGACGAGGTGAAGAACCTCACGATCCGCGCCGGCACGCTGACCGACGACGAGCGCAAGGTCATCAACCACCACATCGTCGCCACCATCCGCATGCTCGAGGCGCTGCCCTGGCCCAAGCACCTCACCAAGGTGCCGGAGTACGCCGGCGGCCACCACGAGCGCATGGACGGCAAGGGCTACCCGAAGGGCCTGACGCGCGAGCAGATGTCGGTGCAGGCGCGCTGCATGGGCATCGCCGATATCTTCGAGGCGCTCACCGCCAAGGACCGGCCCTACAAGAAAGGCAAGACGCTCTCGGAATCGCTCGAGATCCTGGGACGCATGAGGCTCAACCACCACGTCGACCCGGATCTCTTCGACGTCTTCGTGCGCCGCAAGGTGTACCGGCGCTACGCCGAGATGTTCCTCGACAAGGAGCAGATCGACGAGGTCGACGAGTCGCGCATCCCGGGCTACACGCCCTGAGCGGCCCGCCCGAGGAAATCCTCGAGCGCTCGAACCGGCGCACGGTCTTCGTATAGAGCCGCACGGCTGCCTTCGATGCGCGCCGCTAGCGCTTCGCGGTACGCGGAGTCCTCGGCAAGCCTGACGACGAGATCGGCGTAGGCCTGCTCGGTGGGCACGACCAGCTCGTGCAATCCGAGTCGCTTGAGGATGCCGCTCGCGAGCCGCCCGCGAAGGAAACGGCCCTCGCGCGTGACGATGGGGAGCCCGCACTCGACCGCCTGCAACGCCGTGTTGAAGCCCGAAAAGCCGATCGTGTCGAGATACACGTCCGCTTGGCGCAGCCAGCCGAGGAAGCCCGCCGGCGTCTGCCACGGAATGAACGTGACGAAGCGCTCGTAGCTCAGCCCGCGGGCCTTGAAGGCTACCTGCAGGCGCCGCGCAAGCCGGTCGGACAAGGTGCGGGTCCAGTGGGCGAAAAAGATGAACCGGCAGCGGCCCAGGCGGCGCGCGATTTCCGGAAATACCCAGTCGTGCTGCGGCGCGTACTTGAAGGGCACGCCGGGGCAGATGAGGAGCGGGAGCCGCGGATCGATGCCCGCCTGTGCCGGATCCACCGGGGCAGGCGCGATATTGAGCGGCTCGAAGTGACAGCCGAGATGCGGCAGCGCGACGAGGCTCTCGGTGTAGTGCGCCTGCGCCGCTTCCGGTTCGAGCTCCTCGCCCGAGAGGTAGTAATCGATGGTCGGCAGGCCGCTCGTCTCCGGGTGTCCCCAGCTCGCCGCCTGGACCGGCGCCAGGCGCAGGCTGGCGAGGCGCACGGTCATCGGATCCATGCCGATCTCGGGATAGATCAGCACG
>VBCP01000606.1 GCA_005888925.1 Betaproteobacteria bacterium
CGCTCGAGTCTTTGTACGCCTTGAGGGACTCGAGCGGATCGACGATGAAGAGTAACGCCGCGCCCAAATTGAAGGACTGCGGGCTACTTGACCTGCGACACCATGAACTCGATCGCGGCGCGGATTTCGGCGTCGGAGAGCGCCGGGTTGCCGGCCTTGGGCGGCATCGCGCCCTTGCCCTTGATCACCGACTGCAGCAGCGCGTCGGTGCCTTGCTTCAGACGGGGCGCCCACGCCGCCTTGTCGCCGGGCTTCGGCGCGTTGGCGACGCCAGCGGTGTGGCAGGCCGTGCAAGTGGTGTCGTACACCTTCTTGCCGTCGGCCGCGCCGGGTTTGGATTGCGTTGCGGCGACCGCCCCGGGTTTCTGCGCCGGCTGCTTCGACGCCGGTTCCTTGAAGCCCGCGCCCGCCTGGTTCGCCATGAACACCACGGCGCGCGTGACTTCGTCGTCGGTGAGCGAAGGGTTGCCGCCTTTGGGTGGCATCGCGCCCTTGCCCTTGATCGCGTCCTTGACCAGCTCGCCCAGGCCTTCCTTGATGCGCGGCGCCCATGCCGTCTTGTCGCCGAGCTTCGGCGCGTTGGCGACGCCGGCCTGGTGGCAGGCGGCGCACACGCTCTTCACCACTTCCTCGCCGCTGCGCCCACCGGCCGCGCCACCGCCGCCGCCGGCGCCGAACTCGACGTGCCCCACCGGCTGGATGCGCGCGAGCACCGCCTCCGGCGTCATCGCGTTCGGATCGGCGCCCGGCGCGCTGAGCACGAGCTGCACCAGCAGCACGATGCCGATGATCGGGATGGCGAAGGAAAGCAGCACGACGACGATCAACTGCTGCGGCGTCTTGATGAACGAGGAATGCTGGTCGTGCGTGCTCACTGGATGGTCTTGTTGGCCGCGAAAGGCGCAATTCTAGCGTCAAGGGCTAACGCATGGACGGACAACGGAAAAGCTTGCTATCCTGCGCGTCCTTCCAGGCGCCCGTAGCTCAGCGGATCAGAGTATTGGCCTCCGAAGCCAAGGGTCGTGGGTTCGAATCCCGCCGGGCGCGCCAGCTTCAATTTCTGACGACTGCGCGAAGAATTCTCCGAACGCCGCCACGGCGTGCTCGATGCCCGCTTCATCGACGTCGAGGTGCGTGACGAGCCGCAGGCGCGCAGCCGGCAGCACCAGCAGCTGCCTTTGCTTCAAATGCTCGGTCAGCGCCGTTACTCGTTGAGCCGGCACGGTGACGAACACCATGTTGGTGTGCTGCTCCACCGGCAGGTTCAGCGCGCGCAGGCCGTCGGCGAGGCGCGCTGCGTTGGCGTGATCAGTCGATAGGCGCGTGACGTTGTTCTCGAGCGCGTAAAGGCCCGCGGCGGCGATCACGCCCGCCTGGCGCATGGCACCGCCGAGAATTTTCCTCGCCCGCTTCGCGCGCGCGATGAAATCGCGGTTGCCCAGCAGCACGGTTCCGGCGGGGGCGCCCAGGCCTTTCGACAGACAGCTCGAGACGGAATCGAAGCCGGCGCAGAGCGCTTTCACGGTGGTGTTGAAATGCGCCGCGGCATTGAAGATGCGCGCGCCGTCGAGGTGGGTCGAGAGTCCGCGGCGCCTGGCGAGCTGCACGGCGGATTCGAGGTAGGCGCGGGGAATCGGTCTTCCGCCGATGGTGTTCTCGAGCGCGACGAGGCGCGTGCGCGCGAAATGAGGATCGTCGGGGCTGATCGCCGCCTCGACCGCGGCGAGATCGAGCGTGCCGTCGGCGCGGTTGACGATCACCTGAGGATGGATCGAGCCCAGCACGCCCAGGCCGCCGGCCTCGTAGCGGTAGCTGTGCTGCTCCTGCCCGATGATGACGCCCTCGCCGCGCTGGCAATGGCTCATCAGCGCCGCGAGGTTGGATTGCGTGCCCGACGGGAAGTAGAGCGCGTCCGCGAAACCGAAGATCTCCGCCGCGCGCGCCTGCAGCCGGTTCACGGTCGGGTCGTCGCCGAACACATCGTCGCCGAGCTCGGCCTCCAGCATCGCCCGGCGCATGGCCGGCGTCGGCCGGGTCACGGTATCGGAGCGAAGGTCGACCATGTCACTCACGCTTGGGTATTATCT
>VBCP01000607.1 GCA_005888925.1 Betaproteobacteria bacterium
TGGGAGAAGCGTCGTTCGATGCGCGAAAAGAGGTGATTCTCGAGAGCGAGCCGCATCCGGCGCCGGTCGCCGCGGACACGCCGGGCATCGCCAGAATCGTCCGCGAAGGGACCGATTTCATGGAGATCGATGCGGAGGTGGCGAGTCCGTCGGTCCTGCTCGTGACCGACGCCTGGGCGCGCGGCTGGCGTGCCACGCCGCTGCCGGGAAGCAGCCAGAACGGCTACGAGCTGATGCCGGCCAACTATGCCCTGCGCGCCGTGGCGCTCGGAGCGGGCAGGCACCGGCTGCGCTTGGAATATGCGCCGCGCGGGTTCCACCTCTGGGCCGCTGTCTCGGCCATCGCCTGGGCCGCATGGGTCGCCGCAGCAGTGCTCCTCTGGCATCGCGAAAGGGGGTTGGCGCGTGCCTGAGCTTTCCGTCGTCGTTCCGGCGTTCCGCGAGCGCGCGAACATTCCGGCGCTGCTGCAGGCGCTCGAGCAGGCGCTCGCCGGGCTCGACTGGGAAACCATCGTCGTGGTCGATGATGCCTTCGACGGCAGTGAAGACCTGGTGCGCGAACGCGCACAGCGCGATCCCCGGGTGCGTTGCATCCAACGGATCGGCAGGCGCGGTCTCGCTTCGGCGTGCATCGAAGGGATGCTGGCAAGCTCGGCGCCGTATCTCGCGGTGATCGACGCGGACCTGCAGCACGATGAGACGCTGGTGCCGCAGCTCCTCGCGAAGGTGCGCGAGCAGCAAGCCGACGTCGCGGTGGCGAGCCGCTATATGGCGGGCGGCAGCACCGGCGAGCTTGCTCCCGAGAGAGTGCGCCTGAGCCGCCTGGCATCCGCTTTGAGCGCCAGGCTGGGCGAAGGCCTGACCGACCCGATGAGCGGGTTCTTCGTCGTGCGCCGCACGTTCCTCGATCGGGTGGTCCGCAACCTCTATGGGCGCGGCTTCAAGATCCTGCTCGATCTGATCGCCGCCGCGCGCGGCGAAATACGAATCGTCGAGCTGCCCTATCGGATGCGAAGCCGGGCGTACGGGGAAAGCAAGCTCGGAGCGCGGGTGGTCGCCGAGTTCTTCATGCTGCTCCTTTATCATTTCATGGGCCGGCTGCTGCCCGCGCGCTTCTTCCTCTTTGCGGCAGTGGGCCTGACCGGCGTAGGCGTGCATCTCTGCGTGCTCTGGCCGCTTTTCGCGCTCTCGGGGAATTTCCTGCTCAGCCAGGCCGTCGCGACCTTGGCAGCGATGACGAGCAATTTCTTCCTCAACAACATCTTCACCTACGGTGATCAGCGGCTGCGGGGCCGGGCGATATGGCGCGGCCTGCTCAGCTTCTACGCGGCCTGCGGCATCGGCGCGCTCATCAACCTCGCGATCGCCGAATGGCTGTTCCTCAAGTCCTTGCCCTACTGGGTCGCCGGGCTCGGCGGCGCCTCGATCGCCGCGCTATGGAATTTCTTCACCACCGCCTCCTTCACCTGGGGCGGCTCGAGTGCGGCAAGGCGCTGATGCTGCCGGCTGAGCCGTTCCGGGCCAAGCGGGCAGACTGGCTGCAGGCCGCAGCCGTCGCCGTAGCGCTCTTTGCGCTGTATGCCGCTACTGCTCCTCGCAGCGTGGCGCTGGAGGACGATGGACTTTTCATCCTGTCGAGCTACTTCCTCGGCATCGAACATCCTCCGGGTTATCCGTTGTTCGTGTGGATCGGTCATCTCTTTACCTACCTGCCGTTTGGTTCCGTCGCCTACCGCGTGCATCTCGCGAGCGCGTTGTTCGGCGCGCTCGCCGGCGGCGCCGCCTGGCTGTGCGCTCGCTCGCTCATCGCTGGGCGCCTGCCGGCGTATCTCGCGGCTCTGGCGCTCGGTGTTTCGCCCGTGTTCTGGTCGCAGGCGATCATCGCCGAGGTCTACACCCTCAATACCTTCTTCTTCCTCGCTCTGGTGTTCATGGGGCTGCAGGCCTGCCCGCCCTCCACGCTCGCACCGGTGAGCCCGGGTCGCAGCCGGATGCTGCCCTGGATGGCGCTGGTTTTCGGGCTGAGCCTGAGCAATCACTATCCGCTGATGCTGCTCGTCGCGCCGGCCTTCGTCATCCTGCTCTGGCCGCTGCGCCGGGAGCTGCTCAGCCGCTTCGGTATGCTGTCCTGGCTCGTGATTGTCGGCGTGCTTCCCTACGCGTGGATGGTGCGCCGCTCGTGGCAGGCGTTGCCGATCAGTTTCAACGGCCCTCTGGAGACCATTCAAGAGATCCTGTATTTCGTCAGCCGGGCGGGATACGCCGGCATCGATCACTCGGCATCGGCGGGCTGGCTCGACCGCGTCCGGTTTTTCGAGTTTTTCGGCGGCGAGCTGCTGCGGCAGTTCGCTGTGGTCGGCACGCTGCTGGCCGTGGCGGGATTCGTGGTGCAATGGCGCATCCTCGGGCGGCGTGTAGCAGCGTTTCTGACAGTGGCTTTCCTGATGCCCTCGGCGGTCCTGCTGCTGCTCCTCGGCTTCGACTACGACTCGTTTCGCGCGCACGTGTTTCACGTCTATCCGCTACCGGCCTATGCGGTCTGCGCGCTCTGGATGGGACTGGGATTCGCGTGGGCGGTGGAGCGCTACGCCCGGCGGCCATGGCACGCGGCGGTCGCGGAAGCAGCGTTGCTCGCCCTGATCTTCGCGCTCGGCGCTCGAATCAACCTGCTCGCAACCGACGATTGGGGTGCGCGCTACGCGCAGGCGGTGTTAAAGGCTTTGCCTAAGAACGCGGTGGTATTCGTGCTGGGAGACCCGGACCTCGCGCCCATGGCCTATTTCCACATGATCGAGGGCTGGCGGCCGGACATCACTATGTACGAACCGAAAGGCATGATTCTCGGAAATCGCCTGTTCCATCCGCTGAGGACCGACGAGGAGAGCAGCCAGCGCATTCTGGACGAGATGATCGACCGGAGTAGCGCCCCCGTGGTGTTCACGCTGGGTACCTATCCGCGCTATGCGCAGCGCGATCACTGGCTCTATGTCGAGGTCGACAAATCGTCGACCGATCCGCAACAGGTCACGGTCGACATCCCCGAGGAGGCGGTGCGGTTCTTCGAGGAGTCGATCCTCGGGGTTGGCGACACCAACGCCTGGGTAGCCTTCATTCAGGGCGAGCTGCGCCGCCATTACGCGATGCTCCTCGCCCGGTCGCTGCCGCGCGGCCAAAAGCTCGACGAGCGAACGCGGCGCCATCTCGATCTCCTGGAGAAGAATTTCTATGGCGCGCTCGGGATCGCGGAAGGCCTGATGGCGAACAAGGACGGCTACTCGGCGGGCGTTGTGGGCGCCTTCCTGGACAAGGCAAGGGATACGATGCCTTCCGACGCCCCCAAGGAGCATCTGTCGCGCTTCTTCTACATCCGCGGAATCCTGCGCGGTAACCTGCGCGACAGCCCGGGTGCGGCCAGGGACCTCGAGACAGCAGTGTCCGTCTGGCCGGCGCCGAGCAACCCGGCCTTCAAGGCGCTCCAGGATAACTATCGCAGGAGCGGGGACGAGGCAGCGGCGGCCGCCGTCGAGGAGCGCGTGAAACAGCTCAAACGCCCCAGGGGCCGGTAGCAAGGGAGGCGCGTGGGACGCACGCCGCCCTGGCTGGTCTTCGGCCTGCCGGCCGCGATTTGCGCGGCGTGGACGGTGTACGCCGGCAAGGATGTCAACTGGGACCAGCTCAACTACCACTATTACCTGCCGTTCGAGCTGCTGGCCGGCCGGCTCGGGCAGGATTTCTTCGCGGCGAGCGCCCAAAGCTACCTGAACCCGATCGGCTACGTGCCCTTTTACC
>VBCP01000608.1 GCA_005888925.1 Betaproteobacteria bacterium
ACAGCCCCGACGGTCAACTGTTGAACGGCAACATGGCGGACTACCTGGTGCCGATGGCGGGCGAGATGCCCGACATCGTCTGCGCGCACGTCGAGACGCCCACGCTGCAGTCGCAGCTCGGCGCCAAGGGCGTGGGCGAGGCGGGCACCGCCGGCGCGCCCGGCGCGATCATGAACGCGATCAACGACGCGCTCGCGCCGTTCAACGCGCGCGTCACCGCGATGCCGTTCACTCCGGAGCGGATACTCAAGGCGCTGGGGAAGGTTTGAAGGACGCCCGGGTCCAGTCGGCGATCTCGCATTGGCTGCCGCGCTTCGTCTCGAACGGCGTGCTGCTCGCCGACTTCGAGGACGTCACGGGCGCACTCGAGCGCTGGGAGGACTGGTGCGCGGCATGGAGCCGGCGCGCCGCGGTTCATGAGACTTTGGGTAAAGAAAGTCTTAAGGACGGGCACAAGCTGACGGCGGGCGAGCACCTCGTGCGCGCCGGGATCTACTACCACTTCGCGAAATTCGTCTTCGTGCAAGACCTCGACCAGATGCGCGCCGCGCACATGAAGGCGGTCGAGTGCTATCGCGACGGCGTGGCGCTGCTCAAACCTTATCCCGGCAAGCGCGTCGCGATCCCGTTCGAGGGCAAGACCATCTTCGGCGTGCTGCGCGGCTCGGGCCCGGTGCTCGTCATGGCGCCGGGGCTCGATTCCACCAAGGAGGAGCTGCACGCATATGAGGAGCCGTTCCTCGCGCGCGGCATGGCCACGCTCGCGATCGACGGGCCGGGGCAGGGCGAAGCCGAGTACGACATCCCGATCTGCGGCGACTACGAGCGCGCGGCGAAAGCCGTATGCGACTGGATCGAAGCGCGCTCCGACCTGGATCCCTCTCGGGTGGCGATATGGGGTGTCAGTTTGGGCGGCTACTACGCGCCGCGCGCCGCGGCCTACGAGAAGCGCATCCGCGCCTGCATCGCGCTCTCGGGGCCGTTCGAGTGGGACAAGATCTGGGACGGGCTGCCGGAGCTGACGCGCGAGACCTTTCGCGTGCGCTCGCATGCCGTAAGTGAAAAGGAGGCCCGGGAAAGGGCGAAGGCGCTGACCATGGCGGAGGCCGCGCCGCAGATCAAGTGCCCGATCTTCATCGTCACGGGCCGGCAGGATCGCCTGGTTCCGGCAACCGAGGCCGAGCGCCTCGCGCGCAGCGTCGCCGGGCCGGTGGAGCTGATGATCGTCGAGGACGGGGGGCACAATGCCAACAACCGTCCGTATCGCTACCGCAGCCGCACGGCGGACTGGCTCGCCGCGCAGTTCGGCTTGCCAAAAATATAAGGAGGATGCACATGAGATTTGCCGCCGCAGTATTTGCGTTGGCGCTTTCTCTCGAGGCGCAGGCGCAGACGTTCCCGAGCAAGACCATCCGCTTCATCTCCGGCGTCACGCCCGGCGCCGCGTCCGACACGATGGCGCGGATCCTCGCCGAGAAGATGACGCAGACCCTCGGCCAGCCGGTGATCGTCGAGAACAAGCTCGGCGCCGGCGGCCTGGTAGGCGCCAAGTACGTGGCGGACGCGGAGCCCGACGGCCATACGATCATGATGTACGCCTCGGCCTTTACCGTGTCGACGCTGCTCAGCCCGGATGTGCTCACCCGGCAAGTACAAGTCGGTGAAGGACTTCGTCGCCGCCGCCAAGGCCGAGCCCGGCAAGCTCGTGTGCACCGATGCCGGTGTCGGCAGCGCGACCCACATGGCCTTCGAGCGCTTTCGCTTCGCCGGCGGCTTCGAGGTCCTGAACGTCCACACCAAGGGTCCGAGCGAAGCGCTCACCGAGGTCATCTCCGGGCGTGCCGACTGCTATTTCGCGCTGGTGTTCCAGGCGCAGAAGATGCGCGATGCCGGCAAGGTCGACGCGCTGGTCGTGAGCTCGCCCAAGCGCACCTCGCTGATGCCGGATCTGCCGACCACCGAGGAGGCCGGCTACTCGAACTCGGCCTACAACTTCTGGGTCGGGGCGCTGGTCTCGTCGAAGACGCCGCGCGCGCTCGTCGAGCGGCTGCACAAGGAGATCACCACGCTCGTGCAATCGCCCGAAATCAGCGGCCAGATCAGGAAGCTCGGCGCCGATCCGCTGACGATGTCGATCGCGGATTTCGAAGCCATGATCGCGCGCGAGCTGGTGGAGAATGCCGAGCTCATCAAGAAGGCGGGCATCAAACCCAACTAAACAGGGACGGACCCCATTTTTCTCGTCTTGGAGGCGCGATGATGCGATTACTGGCGGCGCTATTCGCCGTGCTTGCGACTGCAGCATCGGCACAGCCGTTCCCGTCGAAGCCGATCCGCATCATCGTGCCGTTCCCGGCGGGCGCGACGACCGACATCATTGCGCGCCTTGTCGGCGTGCGCATGCAGGAGTCGATGGGGCAGCCGGTGCTGGTCGAGAACCGCGGCGGCGCCGGCGGCTCGATCGGTGCCGACGCCGTGGCGAAGGCCGCCCCGGATGGCTACACCATTCTCATGCACAACGTGACCTTCCCGATGGCCTCGGTCGCGCTCGCTTTCGCCAATCGGGCGCCCTACAACATCGATAGCGACTTCGCGGGCATCTCGATCGCCGTGTTCGTGCCGCTCGTCATCACCGCGCACCCGAGCGTGCCGGCGAACGACCTGCGCGAGCTGGTGGCGCTGCTCAAGCGCGATGCCACGCTCAAGTACGCATATGGCTCGACCGGTCCCGGCTCCTTCATGCATGTGGTGATCGAAGCGCTCGCGCGCGACACCGGCATCCAGATGACGCACATCCCCTATAAGGGCGCCGCGCCGCTCAAGCAGGAGCTGATCGCCGGCCGCATCCAGGTGGGTGGCGACCAGCTTTCCTCCTCGCTCGCCGACATCAAGGCGGGCAAGATCAAGGCGCTCGCGACCAATGGCTCGAAGCGCATCCCCGAGCTTCCCGAAGTGCCGACCGTGCGCGAGCTCGGCTTCCCCATCGTCGAGGCCGAAGGCTGGAACGGCCTTTTCGCCCCGGCGAAGACGCCGCGCGAGGTGATCGAGCGGCTGCAGAGGGAAACCGCGGCGGCCGTGCGCCATCCTGAAACCGCCAGGCGGCTGCGCGAAATCGGCGCCGAGCCGGTCGGTTCGAGCCCCGCGGAGCAGGACGCGATCCTCAAGCGCCAGGTCGAGCAGTTCCGTCCCATCATCAAGGAAATGCGCATCGAAAACTGATATGAACAAACTACTGTGGCTCATCCTGCTCGTCTGCGGCACAGCGGGCGCGCAATACCCCAGCAAGCCGGTCAAGCTGATCGTCGCCTATCCGCCGGGTGGCAGCTCCGACCTGATGGCGCGCGTCTTCGCGGCGAAGCTCACCGACATGTGGGGACAGCAGGTGCTCGTCGAGAACAAGCCCGGCGCCGCGGGCGCCATCGGCACCGAATATGCAGCGCGGCAGCCTGCGGACGGCTATTCCTTCATGATCGCGAACCTCGGGCCGATCGCGGTGAACCCGCTGCTCTCGAGCGTGCCGTACAACGTCGAGAAGGATTTCGCCCCCGTCTCGCAGATCTCGCAGGGCCCCAACGTGCTGGTGGTGCGCGCCGATGCGCCGTTCCAATCGCTGAAGGACATCATCGACTTCGGAAAAGCGAACCCCGGCAAGCTGAGCTACGGCACGAGCGGTCCCGGTAGCGTGTCGCACCTTTCGAGCGAGATGCTGAAGAACATCACCAAGATCCAGGCCACCGAAGTGCCTTACAAGGGCGGCGTCGACGCGGTGAAGGACCTCCTCGGCGGCCAGATCCACTTCATCTTCTCCGACACGCTGCCGGCGATGGCGCACGTGCGCGCTGGCAAGCTGCGCGCGCTTTGCACCACCGGCACCGAGAACTTCACGCTGCTTCCCGACCAGGCGCCGTGCCAGCAGGCAGCGCCGGGGCTGGTCGCGGTCAACTGGTGGGGTGTCGTGATGCC
>VBCP01000141.1:0-3852 GCA_005888925.1 Betaproteobacteria bacterium
CGCGGCGAACACCGCGAAGATCACGATCTGGCTCGCGAGGTTGATGTAGTACTCGCCCGCCACCAGCGGCAGAGCCGCCGCCAGCACGCCGAAAGCGCCCCACCTCACGCGGCAAATTTGCCGAAGAGCCCCCGCGGCCGGAAGGCGATCACCAGGATCATCGGCAGGAAGAGGATCACGTACGCGAGATCCGGCAGCAGCGCCACGCCGAACGTGTAGACGAAGCCGGTGATGAACGCGCCGGCAAAGGCGCCGAGGAGGCTCCCGACGCCGC
Organism: Betaproteobacteria bacterium; assembly: GCA_005888925.1. Lineage (GTDB taxonomy): Bacteria > Pseudomonadota > Gammaproteobacteria > Burkholderiales > SG8-39 > SCGC-AG-212-J23. The sequence goes on from VBCP01000141.1 coordinate 275, forward strand.
CGAGGATCACGACGATCAGCGCGAGCGGCAGCATATCGGCGTCGAGGCCCGGGTACGCCGACATGATCGGCCCGCCGATCACGCCGCCCGCGCCGGCAAGCGCGGCGCCGAGGCAGAACACCGTGGTGAAGAGTCGCGACACCGGGATGCCGACCGCGCTCGCCATCTCCGGGTCGTCGACGCCGGCGCGGATCATGGCGCCGAGGCGCGTGCGCTCCATCAGCAGGTAGAGAAGCACTGCCACCACCACCGCGATGACGACCACCGCCAGCCGATAGGCGGGGAAGACGAAGCCGGCGATGCGCACCGGCGCCTGGAGCGACGCGGGCGTCTGGATCGGGATCGGGTCACCGCCCCAGGCGAGGAGGCACGCGTCGGCGATGATGAAGGCGACGCCGAGGGTCACCAGCACCTGGCCGAGGACGTTGCCGCCGAGCTTGCGCAGGATGAGCTTCTCCAGCAGAGCGCCGAAGGCGGCAACGGCGATCCCCGAGGCGAGCGCCGCCAGCCAGAGATTGGGGACGTAGCGCATCACGCTCACGCCGAGGTAGGCGCCCAGCATGAAGAGCGCACCGTGCGTGAGATTCGCGATGCGCATCAGCCCGAAAATGAGCGAGAAGCCCGCGGCCAGCAGAAACAGCAGGCCGCCGAGCGCCAGACTGTTGAGCGTCTGGATCGCCCAGTATTGCAGCTAGGACTCCAGGTTCTTCGCCGGCGGGAAGTCGCGCGAGTACACCGGGTTCTTGAGGAACTCCTCGGGCTTGTAGGTCCAGAACTGGCTCACGTTCGGATAGGTGTGGATCACCGTGTTCACCAGCCGGCCCTCCTTGCGCGCAACGCGGCGGATGTAGACATTTCCGATCACATTGCCGTACGCGTCGAACTGCACCGGCCCGCGGCAAGTGTCGACCTTGATCGCGCGCACCGCTTTCATGAATGCCGGCTTGTCCTCGACCGCGCCCTTGATCTGGTTGAGCGTCGCTTCCAGCACGGCCGCCTCGGTATAGGTGGCGGCGGCGTAGAAGCCCGGGTCGTACTTCCACTGCGCTCTGAAGGCGCTGGCGAATTTCTGGTTGATCGGGTTGTCGATCTCCGCCGAGTACCAGCAGGAGGTGATGATGCCGAGGGCTTCGTCGCCCATGTTGCGCAGCACCGCTTCGGCGAGCGCGGTCATGCCGCCGATCGGCTTCACTTTCAGCCCGTATTCGTTGAACTGCCGCAGGTAGCGGAAGCCGTTGGAGCCGGCGCGATGTTGCTCTTCAGCTGGGCGAGGTAGGTGCCGTAATCCGGCACGGTAAGCGGCGGGAACATGCGCTGCACCACCTTGCCGCCGGCGTCCTCGAACACGCGCATGAAGCCGGCGCACATCTCGTGGCCGTAGGCGATGTCGTCGGCGATCACCGCCATGCGCTTGTAGCCGAGCGTCTTCGCGGCATAGTCGGCGAGCGGCATGGCGGATTGCGACGACGTCGAAGTGCCGCGCGTGAACCAGGGATTGGGCTTTCTCTGCGTCATGTCCTCGGCGGCGGCGACCGAGAGCGTCAGGAGCTGCGCCTGGCGGATGTAGTCGTCCGAGGCGAGCGCCGACGCGGTATCGAGCGGGCCGATCATGAGGTGGATGTGGTCGCGCTCCACCATCTCCTGGATCTTGGTGCGCGTCTGCGCCGGCACGCCGCCGCTGTCGGCGACGGTCAGCTCCACCTTGCGCCCGGCGAGCGTGTTGTTGCGCTCCTGCAGGAACTGCGTCAGCGCGCGCTCCATGTCGATGCCGCCCGAGGCGAGCGGCCCGGTCTTCACCGTCATCAGGCCCAGGCGGATCGGCCCCGCTTGCGCAGGCGCTGGAACCGCCGCGGCGACCGCGGCGGCGCCGGTCGCCTGGATGAATCGTCTACGCGTGAACTGCATCGCTCGTCTCCTTCAATTTTTCGAATAGCTGCTCGTTGCTGAGCACCCAGCCCAGGCATCGGGCGACGTTCTGCAGGCCGAGCACGTGCAGGTCGTCGCCGTACATGCTGGCGACACAATCCGAGAGCACGACCACCCGGTAGTCGTAGTTGAACGCGGTGAACGAGGTGTTGAGCACGCAGGTGTTGGTGTTGATGCCCATCAGCACCAGGTTCTTCGCGCCCAGCGTCTGCAAGAGCTGGCGGAGATCCGTGCCGTAGAAGCAGTCGAGCCGCTTCTTGTTGTTGATGACGTAGTCGCCATCGCGGTGGAGCTCGGCAATGATCTCGGTGCCGGGCGAGCCTTCCACGTTGTGCTCGCGCACCGTGCTCTTGCGGCCGGGGGTCAGGCGGTCGGTCTCGCCTTGCGCGGAGTGCATCGCCTTCCAGAACGGCGAGGCCATGCCCTCGCTGCCGATACCCGGGATGCGCCGATAGACCAGCACGACATGGATCACCGGGATTTTCAACCGTCTGGAAAAATCGAGCACCTGTTTCGCATTGCCGATGACGCGCTTGGCGTCCTCCGGCTTCGCCGGCATCGTCGCGACATCCATGTCGAGGTGGCCGCGGTGCATGTCGATGGTGACGATCGCCGTCTCGGCGGGCTTGAGCTCGAGCTGGCGGTACAAGCCCGCCACCAGGCTGGTGCGCTCGACGATGTCGACGGGTTTCATCTCAATGTCCCCCGGCGCCCTGCTTGAGCGGATGCGCGCGGCTGAACGCCTCGATCTCCATGCACTGGTTGTAGATGCGCATGATCGACGGTACCGCCGAGGTGTCGCAGTTGAAGTAGGCGAGCGCGCCGATCACCTGCGAGGCCATGCAGATGTCGGCGATGGTGAGCTCGTTGCCGTGGCAGAAGCGCCCGGTCTCCTTCTCGCGCGACAGATGGCTCTCGATCGCCTCGAGCGCGCGCATCGTCCAGTGCGCGAGCCAGCGGTTGCGCGCCGCCTCGTCCTGGCGCATCTCTTTCTCCAGGTAGTTTCTTACCCTCGGCACGATCAGCGGATGCCCATCCGCAGCCGCGATCAGCGCGAGTCCGCGCACGCGTGCCCGGCCGCGCGCGTCCTGCGGCAGGAGACGCGGCTGCGGATGCGTCTCGTCGATGTACTCGAGGATCGCGAGCGACTGGAACAGCGGCGGCCCGCCTTCGTCGAGGACCAGGGCCGGCACCACGCGCTGCGGGTTCACCGCCCGGTACTCGTCGGTGTGCTGCTTTCCCTTGAGGAGGTCGATCGAGATCTACTCGGCGTGCACGCCTTTCAGCGCGCGAGCGAACGCCAAAAACCGTAGAGCTTCATGGAATCACCGGTAGGAGGAGGTAGGAATCGGAGAGGTGCAGCGTGGTGCGGCCGGCAAAGATCGCGGCCGGCCGGTCGCGGGGATCATCGTGCAGGAACGGGCCGCAGCCGCGCAGCTCGTTCTTGAAGTTCGAAAGGCGCGCGCCGGTCGATTTCTGCCATTCGTAGTCGCGACCCCTTACGCTAAGCGCCAGCCGATGGCCCGCCGGCACCACGATCGACGTGGGCCATAGCTCGACATCCAGCGTCACGGGCTCGCCGGGCTTGAGCGGCTGCTTCTCATCGTGCGTGTGATAGGGCCGCCACGGCTGCGAGAGCTTGGGGTCGAGCT
>VBCP01000141.1:3867-15496 GCA_005888925.1 Betaproteobacteria bacterium
AACACGCGGAAGACGAGAAACAGATCGGCATCCGTGGTGCTGGAGGAAACCGTCAATCGGGCAGCGAGCGGGCCGGTGACCTCGGTTTGCTTCGGCAGGGGCTCGGAGATGAAGGTAACGCCGTCGCCCATCGCATCGAAGGCCGCGCTGCCCTCGCTGGGGACCGGCTGCAGCTGCGCGCCCGGATGAGGGTAGAGCTTGGTCCACTGCGTGCGCGCGATCGGCCATTCGTGCTCGCGGCGCTCGACGAACTTGTCGACATGGCGCACCTGGAGCTGCACGCGCGGCTGCTGCGGCCAATCGCCGGTGCCCTTGAGAAAGTGGTTGAAGAACCGCAGCTGGAGCATGCGCCCATAATCGGTATAGAAGTGCGTCCAATGCTCGATGCCGTGCGCCTCGAGCCATTTTTCCTTCGACGCGGCGCGCACGAAGCCCTCGAAGTTGCCGCGCGGATGCAGGCCCTGCCCGCCCCAGTTGGCCGCCGAAAGAAGCGGCACCGTTATGCGCTCCCATTTGGGAGAGCGCGCCTTGTGGTAATCGTCGTCCAGCGGGTGCGCGAGGATCTCGTCGCCGAAGTCGCAGCGGTTCTTCTGCAGCCCGCGGTCCGGGAGCGTTTCATCGCCGCAGACGAGCTTGCCGGTCACCCGGCTGCGCGGCCCGCGCTCACCGAGTCCGTATTGCACCGTCTTTACCTGCATGTCGTACCAGTTCGCCCAGAAAGTGCAGAGGATGCCGCCGTGGTGCGTCATGTCGCGATACCAGTCGGCGGCGCCTTCCCAGACGCAGAGCGCCGCGAGATGCGGCGGCTGCAGCGACGCGACGTGCCACTGGTTGATCCCATAGTACGAGATGCCGTTGAGCCCCACCTTGCCGCTCGACCAGGTTTGAGTGCCGGCCCATTCGATGCAATCGTAGAAGTCTTTGGTCTCGCGCGGCGAGAAATGATCGATGTGGCCGGGCGAGCGGCCCGCGCCGCGCGAATCGACGCGCACGCACGCATAGCCCTCGGGCACCCATTTCTCCGGATCGACCACTTCCCAGCTCTGGTATTGGTTGCTCGAGCCGTACGCCACATCGGGATGCTCGGCCACCATACGCTGCCAGGCGCTCGGGTAGCCGTCCTGGAACGCGAGTCCCTTCGCGTACGGTCCATAGCTGAGGATGACCGGGTGGCGATCTTCCTCCGGACGAAAGATATCGGCCCGCAAAACCAGGCCATCGTCCATCTTGATCGGGACGTCCCACTCGATGCGCAAACCGTGCTCCTCGCGCGGGATTCAAGCCCGCGCGCGAGGGCATGTCAACCCGATTTCACGCCGGCCGGCGATACATGAAGGCGACGATCGCGCCGAGGATCAGCACGAGGATGCCGTCGAACACGATCTGCTTCACGACGGTCGCGCCAGGCATGGGCTGCACCACGTAGTAGATGAGATAGAGCGGCAGCGTCGTCAGGAAGATGACCGCGACGCCGAAACGCAGGCCCTGTCCCAGCCACGGCTTCGCCTCGACGCCGCGCGCGTAGATCCAGACGAACGCGCCGGCGAGGAAGATGTGGGCGAGGATCATCAGCGGGAAGAACTTCTGCGCTTCCGCCTCCGGCCGGAAGAGATTCGCCTTCGTCAGCGCCATGTAATCGTCGTGCAGGAGCACGCCGTGCACCAGGAAACTGCCGAGGAACCAGGCGACGAACAGGACCAGCCACGCCAGCGCAAACCTTTTGTTCATTGTTGCCCCCCTTGTAGTTGTTGCCCCAACCAGCGGGAGACGATAGCCGAAACCGCCGACTCGCGCCCGGCGTAGAAGTGATCGCACTGCGGCACGATCTGCACCGTGCAGGATCCCGGGCAGCGGCGCTGGAATTCCTCGGCGGGATAAAGATCGCGCGGCTCCGCGTCGCCCCGCAGATAGAGCACCGGGCAGCGGATCTGCGGCGCGAGCGCGAGGATGTCGGGGCAGTTGGCGAGATCGAGGAAGCTCGCCGCGCTGGTTACGTACCAGCAGCCCGGCAGCAGCATGAGTTCGCGGCCTCTGCCCGCTTTCACCAGCTGCTCGGCATGCGCCGTGATCTCCTCCAATCGATTGCAGGCGAGCAAGCCCGCCTGGCTCGCAAGCGGCACCATGTTCCTGCCGCCGCAGTGCGCCGAAAGCAGGACGAGCGCCGGCGTGTTCGGATGGTCTGCGACATGCCGCACCGCAAGCATGCCGCCGTTGCTGTGGCCGATGACCACCGGATGCGGAAAGCCGCGCCGCGCAAGCCACTCCGCGGCGTAGCGGTTATCTGTTATTGCTTGAGAAACAAATTGAAGAGCTGCGCCTTCGGCGGCCCGGCTGTCGCGAATTGCAAGGATGTCGTGGCCGCGGCGGTTGAACGCCAGGCAGGCGAAGCCCAGCTCCGTCAGCGCCGGCGGCAGGAAGCGCGGCGCGCCGCTGTAGAAATTCATGGTGTTGCCGTGAAACAAGAGCGCCGCCCCCGCTCGCGCGCCACCCTCGGGCTCGTACCATGCGCCTTCAAGCGCCACCGTGTCGGTGGCAATGGACACCAACGAGGTTTTCACGGCATGAAGATCGGTATCGCAGGCATTGGCAAGATGGGCGCGGGCATCGCGGCGCGGCTCGCGGGCCTCGGGCACGAGATGATGGTCTGGAACCGCAGCCCCGACAAGGCGCGCGCCACGGGATTGAAGGTGGCGCCGACGCCGGCCGATCTAGCGGCGGGATGCGAAGTGGTTATCAGCATCGTCGCCGACGCGGCGGCGGTGAACTCGGTCTATGCGCAGATGCTGCCGGCGATGAACGGCCGCCTCTTCATCGAGATGAGCACGGTGCGCCCGGAGGTGGCGCAAAAAATCTCGAGCATGGTGAAAAGCGGCGGCGCCGCCTTTGTCGAGTGCCCGGTCGGCGGCACGGTGGGGCCGGCGAAGGAAGGCAGGCTCTTCGGCTTCGTCGGCGGCGAGGCGGCCGACGTGGCGCGCGCGCGCCCGGTGCTCGAGCAGATGTGCCGGCGTATCGAGCACGTCGGCCCGGTCGGCGCCGGCGCCAGCATGAAGCTCGCGATCAACCTGCCGCTCATCGTCTACTGGCAATCGCTCGGCGAGGCGCTGTCGCTCGTGCAGCACCTCAAGCTCGAGCCGGCGCGGCTGATGGACATCCTCGCCGACACCTCCGGCGCGCCCAACATGCTCAAGAACCGCGCGGGCGCCATCGCCGCCGCCCTGGGCGGCAAGGACAATCCGCCGAGCGTGACAATCGACACCCTGAAGAAGGATCTCGCCGAGATGGTCGCCGAAGCGCGTGCCTGCGGCTACAGCGCGCCGGTCACCGAGCGCGCCCTGAACTGCTTCGAGCACGCTTCGCGTGCCGGTCTCGGCGCGAAGGACTGCACCGCCCTGCCCGTTAACTGGAGCCTAAAGCCCCACAAACTCTAGTTTCAAAGTCCGAAGACCGCGCAGATGCGGCGCTGCTCGGCGGATTCAGGCTGCGCGCAACATCGTGGCAACAAGCCGAGCTTGGAGCGCGCTTCGGCGCTGGCATAGACGTTCTTGTCCGACCCTGCTCCCGCCAGGTATTCCACCATCGCGACCTGGCGCAGCAAGTGCGGATTGTTCGCGCCGTGGGCACAGCTGTCGGCCGCAAGGCTGATCGCCGTCTCGCCGCCAGCACCGCGCACGTTGAGATCGCCGCCGCGCGCAAGGAGCAGCTTCACCATGTCCATGTCGTGCGAGAAAGCAGCGCCCATGAGCGGCGTCCAGCGGGCCGAGCGGTCGTTCGGATCAGCGCCGTGATCGAGCAGCCAGGAAGCAACCGCGCTGCGCTGCGCGATCGGCAAGCCATCGTAGAGACCGTAGGCGACACAATGGGCGCTGCTGCGCGGCACGCGGGCGAAATGCTTCTCGAGGAATTCGATCCCGCCCGGCATCAGGGCCAGGCGGCACACGGCATTGCCGATGTCCTTTCCGAGGACCGCCTCGTCGGGTGCGATGCCGACGAGAAAGAGCGCCATGTCGGTCTGGGCGCGCAAGCGCTCGTCGCAGCGTGGGCTGCAGGCGCCGCCGATATGCTCCGGCAGGCGCGCGCCCAGGCGCATGCCGCCGCCCTTGCTCCACAGGTAGCGCGCGACCTCGAGTTGTTTTCCTTCTACCGCGTAGTCGAAGGCGTTGCGACGGTGCGCGCCGTCCGGCCAATGCGATTCGACGTAGAGATCGGCCCCGGCCTCGACGAGCCGCTTCGCCACGTCGAGTTGCCCGAAATGCGCCGCAACCATGAGCGCAGTCACGCCGAGCGTGCGCGCATAGTTGCCTTCGACTGGGCGCACCGGGTCGTCATAGGTCACATCGAGATTGCGCTTCTTGGTGATCCAGTCCTTGACGAATTGGGTATCGCCCTTTGCCGCGGCCTCGTGCAGCGGCCCCATGGCAGCGGCCGTGGCCGTCGCGATCGCGAGGACGCACAACAGCGCGAGGCGCAACGTGCTCATAGCCTGAGCAGCTTAAGCGCGTTGGCGCCGCTGATGAGCTGCCGGTCCTGCTCCGAAAGGCCCGGAATGCGATTCACGGTCGCAAGTGGGTCGTCCAAACCCATGTCGAAGCAGTAGTCGCTGCCGAGGGTGACGCGGTCGGCGCCCACCAGGCGCACGAGAGCGGCGTTGATGCGGTCGTCGTGGCCGATGGTGTCGTAGGTGAAGCGGCGCAGGTACTCGCTCGGCGGCCGCTTCATATGCTTCAGCTCCGGCCGCACCTTGGCGCCGTGGTCCCAGCGGCCGATGAGCCACGGGAACGTGCCACCGGCATGCGGCAGGTTCACTTCCAGCTTGGGAAACCGGTCGAGCACGCCGCCGAAGATGAGGTGCGCTGCGGCGACGCCGGTGTCATAGGGATTGCCGCACAGGTTCTTGAGGTAGTACTTCTTGGTGCGGTCCTGCCCGATGGTGTCGACCGGATGCAGGAAGATCGGCCAGCCGAGCTCCTCGCACTTGGCATACACGTTCCAGAACTTCTGCTCGTCGAGCTCCTCGCCGTTGACGTTGGTGGAAAGGTACATGCCCTTCATGCCGGGCAGCTTGGCGGCGCGCTCGAGCTCCTTCAGCGCAGCATCGGGCGCCTGCATCGGCACCATCGCAAGTCCGAGCAGGCGCTGCGGATGCTTTTTGTGGGCGGCGGACGCGGCGTCGTTGAATGCCTGGCTGAGCGCGGCGCCGAGTCCCGGCGAGGCCCAATAGACCATTGGCGTCGTGAGCGATAGCGCGTGCACGTCGATGCGCCGCTGGTCCATCGCCTTGACTCGCTCGTCCACCACCACGAAGCGCTCGTCGAACGCATTGGTGATGTGCTTCGCGCGCAAGTGGTAGCGCCCATCCGCTGCGCGTTCGAGCGCGGCGCCTTCCTTGGCACCGTCCTTGGCGAAGAGCGTGAGCCATTCCTGCGGATACCAGTGGGCGTGAATGTCGATCGTTCGCATTCAGTTATGATCCCACGCGAGGAGGATAACGATGCGCCTAAGCGCGCTGCTGTTTTGCATGTTCGCGGTCGCGCCCGCGATGGCGCAGGACTCCTATCCGGCGAGGCCGGTGAAGATCCTGGTGCCCTATGGGCCCGGAGGCGCCACCGACATCATCGCGCGCATCGTCGCGCAGAAACTCACCGAGTCGCTCGGCCAGGCCTTCCTCGTCGAGAACCGCCCGGGCGCGAACGGCAACCTCGCGCTCGAAGCCGCCGCCAAGGCGCCGCCCGACGGGTACACGCTGCTCGTCGGCAACGTGTCGACCAACGCCATCAACGAAAACATCTTCGCGCACCAGCTGCAGATCAAACCCTCGCGCGATCTCGTCGGCATCGCCAAGCTAGTCGAGATTCCGCACATCGTGGTGGCGAGCGCGAGCTTCGCGCCCAACACGATCGCCGAGCTCATCGCCGCGGCGAAGCGGGAGCCCGGCAAGATCAACTTCGCCTCGGTCGGCCTGGGGAGCTATCCGCACCTCGACATGGAGCGGCTGATGAAAGCCGCCGGCATCGAGCTCACGCACGTGCCCTACAAGGGCGGCGCCGGCCAGGCGATCCCGGCGATGATCGCCGGCGAGGTGCAGGTGGCGTTCTTCAACATGGCGTCGCTCCTGCCGCACATCAGGAGCGGCCGGCTGAAAGCGCTCGCCGCGATTCCCGCGCAGCGCCTGCCGGAGCTGCCCAACGTGCCGACGCTCGCCGAGCAGGGCTTCCCCGGCATAGGCACCAATGCGTGGCAAGGCATGTTCGCCCCCGCGGCGACGCCGAAACCGCTCATCGAGCGGCTGCATGGCGCCATCGTGGCCGTGCTCACGCGGCCGGAGCAGAAGGAGGCCCTCGCCAAGCAGATGATGATCGTCGAGGTCTCCAAATCACCACAAGAATTTACAGACCTGGTGCGCCGCGAGACGCTGGGCTGGGGCGAATTTTTGCGCGAGGCGCGAATAAAGATAGACTAGCCTGCTAGCCGAAGGAGGCTGACAAAATGACAACAACCTGGATTCTGGAGACCATCGGGCTGCTGGTGACGACTGTCGGGGCGCTGGTCGCGTTCCTGCACCTGCACAGAACTTCCCGCGAGATGGCGCACTCGCCGGTCCCCGAGGCCTGCGCCTCGCTCGTCAGAGACCGCCGCCTGCTCATGATCACCATGGGGCTGATGGCCGGCTGGTTCATCGTCCAGTACATCGGCCTGATCCTGCTCTAGCCGGCCGCGGTCAGCGGCGCAACGCCTTGAACAGCTCGGGTTCCCAGGGGCGCACCGCGAGCAGCACGCTGACCGGCTGACGCTGCGAAAGCGGCAGCCGCGCGTCGGCGTTGTGCTGCTCGGAATACTCGCGTGCGATCTGCTCGACCTGCTGCAGCAGCGCGACCTGCGCGCCGCGCGACAGGCGAATGCTGATCATGCGCATCAGCTCGCCCGCCTGGTCGAACGGATAGCCGAAGAAATCCGGCAGCTGCGATTTCACGTAGCGCATGATCGGGCCCTCGGGAATCCAGGAGAAGGTGCGCGCGATGCGCAGGCGAATGCGGTTGTTTTCGTGGACTTCGAGAATGCCGATGCGTTCCAGGCGCAGGAGCAGGCGCACGCACTGCGGCTCGTCGAGCTGGTAGAGCTCGACCATCTCGTCGACGCGCATCTGGTGCAGGGCGCAGATGGCGACCAGGAACAGCGCGGGATCGGACATCAGCTCCTCTTCCTGCTCCCGCGTCAGCCGGTTGATCAGCCGGTTCTCGCGCGGCATGCCGCGGGCGAGCTCCGCCAGGTCCACCTGCACCAGCTGGCAGATAACATCCAGGCGATCCAGCGAGCAGTTCTTCAGCGCGAAGATCCGCTTTACCGTCGCCTCGGAAATCTTCAGGGCCCGCGCGACATCGGCGTAGGTCATGCCCCTCGCCTTGAGGTGCATCTTGAGTCCCTCGAACACGAAGCCTGAAGACACGCGGAGCTCCTCCCCAGTATCATCAGATGATACCCAATACCTGTCCATGTTCTACCGCGTATCGAATCGTTGAACTCGGCGGGCTTACCCGAATACCTTCGTCCCCCGTGGCCGCCTTGGCCACTTTCGTGAAGGAGACGCCGGTGAAACGCAAATGGCTGCTATCCGCTTCGGTCCTTTCCATGGCGATTTCGGGCTGCTACGTCGTTCCCATCGACGGGCATTACCCGCCCGTTCCACCTGCGGTCTGGAGCACGAGCACGCCGGCCTCGACGCCGATCACCGCGCCGCTGGCCGTGCCCGCCGTGCTGCAGGCGAGGCTCTATCCCCTGAATGAAACCGCGGGAAAAACCGGCGCGCTGACGGCGAACGTGGCCGACAACGCCAACGGTCACGCCACGTTCTCGCTCAATTACGCCGGAGAAATGCTGAGCGGCGAGGCCTCGCGCGTGGCCGCCGGCTACCCCGGGTTCGGAGCCGTGCACCGCGACGTCTACGGCGACGGCCGCATGCCGGCCGGGCAGCGCGGCATCGCCAGCGCCTCGGGCTCGAAGGGCACCTTCGTCAATTGCGAATACGCCCTCATGGCGGCGAACCGCGGCACCGGCGCGTGCCTCTTCTCCACCGGCGCCAAGTACCAATTGCACTTCGGGAGCTGAATGCCATGAGAATGCAACTTTCCATCGGCCGCTCGATCGTGCACAGCCTCGCCGCCTACGGCTGCAACCGGTACTCGACATGGCGCCGCCGCGTGGCGCGCCGGCGGCTGCGGCAGGCGCGCGCGCGGAGGCCCTGCCTTGTCTGAACGCAGCCAGTTTCGCCTCCTCGGCGAGCGCCGCTTCGGGCCGTTCTTCGGCGTGCAGTTCCTCGGCGCCATGAACGACAACGTGTTCAAGCAGGCGCTCGTCATCCTGCTCGCCTATCAGACGGGCGCCTTCACCGCGCTCTCCTCGGACCTGCTGCAGAACATGGCGCAGGCGCTCTTCATCCTGCCGTTCCTGCTGTTTTCGGCGACCGCGGGCCAGCTCGCCGACAAGTACGAAAAGCGCGACCTCATCACGCTGGTCGTCGCATTGGAGCTCATCATCATGCTGCTCGGCGCGGCGGGCCTCCTGATGAAGGATCTGACGATCCTGCTCGTCGCGCTGTTTCTCGGCGGCACGCAGTCCGCCTTCTTCGGGCCGGTGAAGTATGCGTTCCTGCCGCAGCACCTGCAGGAGACCGAGCTCGTGGGCGGCAACGCCCTGCTCGGCGGCTGGCTCGTGATCCAGGCCGGTTGGGGAATCGCCGGCGTCGCGCTCGTGACCTGCCTGCTCGCTCTCGCGGGCATTGCGCTGTCGCGCCTCGTGCCGCTCTCGCCGCCGCCGGATCCCGGGCTGCGTATCGACTGGAACCCGGTGAGCGCCACGCTGCGCAATCTCAGCTTCGCCACGCGCAACCGCACGGTGTTTCTTTCGATCCTGGGCGTCTCGTGGTTCTGGTTCTACGGCGCGATGCTGGTCACGCAGTTTCCGAATCTCGCGAAGAACGTGCTCGGCGGAGCCGAGACCATCGTCACGCTGCTCCTCATCGTGTTCTCGCTCGGCATCGGCGCCGGGTCGCTGCTCTGCGAGCGCCTGTCGGGCCACAAGGTCGAGCTGGGTCTCGTGCCCTTCGGCTCCATCGGCCTCACCGTCTTCGGCGCTGATCTCGCGCTCGCCTCGGCCACGCCTTTCAGCGCTCCGGCGCTCGGCCTCGCCGAGTTCCTGCGCGATCCGCACGGCTGGCGCCTGCTCTTCGACCTTTGCGCGATCGGGGTTTTCGGCGGCTTCTACATCGTGCCGCTGTACGCCCTGATCCAGAGCCGCAGCGAGCCGCGCCAGCGCTCGCGCATCATCGCGGCGAACAACATCCTCAACGCGTTGTTCATGGTGGCCGCAGCGGCGATCGCCGTCGCGCTGTTCGCCGCGGGCCTATCGATCCCGCAACTTATCCTGGTGCTCGCGCTGATGAATGCGGCGGTGGCGCTCTACATCTACAGCCTGGTGCCCGAATTCCTGATGCGCTTCATGGTCTGGCTGCTGATCCATTCCGTCTACCGGCTGAAGAAGCTCAACGTCGAGCGCATCCCGGATGAAGGCCCGGCGGTTCTCGTGTGCAACCACGTCTCCTACGTCGACGCGCTGGTGATCTCGGCGGCCTGCCGCCGCCCCATCCGCTGGGTGATGGACCACCGCATCTTCCGCGTGCCGCTGCTCTCGTTCTTCTTCCGCACGGCGCGCGCCATTCCGATCGCGCCGGCGCGCGAGAATCCCGAGCTCCTCGAGCGCGCGTACGAGCGCATCGGGCAGGAGCTCGCCGCGGGCGAGCTGGTCGGCATCTTCCCGGAAGGGCGGCTCACCACCGACGGCAACATGGCGCAATTCCGCGGCGGCATCATGCGGATCCTCAAGGACCGGCCGGTGCCGGTGATCCCGATGGCGCTGTCAGGCCTTTGGCGCAGCCTCTTCGCGCGCAACCCGGGCAAGCTGCAGCACGCGAGACACCTCTTCCCGCGCATCCGGCTGGCGATCGGCGACCCGTTCGGTCCGCAGCAGGTGACGCCGGAGAAGCTCCAGGCCGCGGTGCTCGAGTTGCGCGGCGCCTGGCGCTAGTCTTTACCCAGCTCCTGCAGCGCCGCGCGCGCCTGCCTTTCGATCTCGCGGCAAATCGGCCTCGCGTGGCCCGGGCACTTGCTGGCCGTGGCGACTATGCGGCGCAGATCCGGCTCATCGGCAGTGGCGTCGATATGGCGCAGCACGAAGGCGCGAAAGCTGCGATTGGCTTCGGCGAGATGCTCGAGGTCATGAAGATCCTGCCAGCGCGAAGCCAGGATCCAGACCACGGAATGCGTGAATCCTGCAGCGACCCTTCCGTCCTCGCAGTGACCAAAGCGATGAAACGTGTCATACAGGGCGTCCCAGCTTCTCGCGTCCGACGCCGCGGCCTCCGCGTTTGTCGCCTCCTCCTTGCTGCACGCTGTGCCCTGCGCGGCCGCATCGAACGCGCCAACCAGCAGCGCGAGCGCAAATGCGAACCGTCCTCGCTTGAGCACGCTACTCCTTCAGCGCGGCGTTCACCTTCGGCATGACCTGCTCGACCATCAGCTCCATCGAGCGCCTGGCGAGCTTCGGGTCGACCCAGTCGTGGCAGGGATAGTAGAGCGTGCCGAAGGGCCCGACTTTCTCGCGGAAGGCGAGGATCTGCTCGACCACGCTCGACACCGTGCCGGCGATGACGAGCCGCGGCGTCATGGTGTCGGCAGTGATCGATGCATCGGGCTCGCTCTGGTCGAGCTTGAAAAGATTCCCGCGCCCGCCGAGCCCGACCAGCTTGCGGATGAGCTGCTTGAAGTAGAAGTGGTACGGACCTTCGGCGCCGTGCCCATAGCGCTTGGCGGTCTTCTCGTCGTCGGCGACGAAGATCGACTTGGCGACGCGCCAGTCTTTTCCGTCCGCCTTACGGCCCGAGGCTTCGCAGCCTTCCACTTACCGCGGCCAGTGGCTCGCCACCCATTCGGGCAGCAGGAAGTTGGCCGAGATCGGCGTCCAGCCGCGCTTCGCCGCCTCGGTCACGCCCTTCGAGTGCGGCGCCACCGCGGTCACCACGATCGGCGGATGCGGCTTCTGGTAGGGCTTGATGATCGCGCCCTGCCCGATCTCCGGGATCTGCGTGTTCTGGGTGGTGACGCCGAAGAACTGGCCCTGCAGGTTGTACGGCGCCTCGCGCTCCCAGATGTCGAGCACCATGTTGATCGACTCGAGGAAGATGGCGTTCCTGTCCTTCTTGTAGTTGCCGAACACCTCGGCGTCCGACATCAGCCCGCCAGGGCTGATGCCCATGATGAAGCGTCCCTTCAGCAGATGGTCGAGCATCGCCGCCTGCGCGGCGATCGCCGCGGGATGCGAGTTCGGCATGTTGATGGTGCCGGTGCCGAGCACGATCTTCTTGGTGTCGTGCGCCAGGCTCGCGAGGAACATCATGCACGAGGTCACGTTCTCGGCGAGATCGGTGACGTGCTCGCCGACCAGCGCCTCGACGTAGCCGAGCTTGTCGGCGAGCAGGATCGCCTCGCGGTCCTCGACGTAGGTCTCGTGCGGCTGCCGCTTCGGCGGATGCAGCGGCATCATGAAAGTGCCCAGGCGCATTAGTTCTCCACTGGCTCCACGC
>VBCP01000609.1:0-2004 GCA_005888925.1 Betaproteobacteria bacterium
GGCGCGGAGCTCGCCCGCGCGCTCGAGCGCCTCGGCGGCCGGCCCGACCTCGCCGCGGTCGAGCTGGTGGAGTACAGCCCGCGCCTCGATCCGACCGGCCGCACCGGGCGCGTAGCGGTCGAGATTCTTAGAGCGGCGCTATGCGGGACGCGCCAGCAACCGAAGGTCGTCGCCTAACCGATCCACCGACAGCACGCGTAGGCGCAGGCGGCCGTCCAATGAGCCGGGCAGCGGGAGGTCGAGCAGGCCCTGAGCGCCATCGCCGAGAAAGCTCGGGTTCAGGTAGACCAGGAACTCATCCACGCAGCCTTCACGCACGAGCGAGCCATTGAGGCGGAAACCCGCTTCGACGTGCAGCTCGTTCACGCCGCGCTCGGCGAGCACCTCCAGCATGCGCGGCAGGTCGACTTTGCCGTTCGCATTAGGCAGCGCCAGGACCTCGGCATCAGGCAGGCTGCCCTCGCGCGCCGAGAAGACGAGCGCAGGAAGGACGCGCGCATTCGGCGGCGTTTCCAGCCGGCTGTCGACGATCACGCGCAGCGGCTGGCGCGGCGTCTCGACCTCACGCACCGTGAGCTGCGGATCATCCGCGCGCACGGTGCCGATCCCCGTGAGGATCGCGCAGGCGCGCGCGCGCCAGCGGTGGCCGTCGCGCCGTGCCTCGGCACCGGTGATCCATTGCGAACGTCCATCGGGAAGCGCGGTGCGCCCATCGAGTGTAGCGGCCACCTTGAGCCGCACCCAGGGCCGCCGCCGAACGACGCGCGAGATGAAGCCGATGTTGAGCTCGCGCGCCTCGGCTTCCAGCAGGCCGTGCTCGAAGCGAATGGCCGCTGCGGCGAGGCGCTCGCCGCCGCCCGCGGCCTCGCGATTCGGATCACGCATCGCCGCCACGACGCGCTGGACTTTCGCGCGCAGCAAAAGGTCCACGCAGGGCGGCGTGCGGCCATGGTGGCTGCACGGCTCGAGGTTGACGTAAACCGTGGCGCCTTCGGCGTCGATGTTCTCGAGCGCGCGCACCTCGGCGTGCGGGCCACCCTGGCGTTCGTGCCAGCCCTCGCCGAGGATGCGGCCGTCGCGAACGACTACGCAGCCCACGCGGGGATTCGGTGTCGTGGTGTAGAGGCCCTTGTGCGCGAGCTCAAGCGCACGCCGCATCATGGCGTGGTCGAGCGCGGAGAAGGCGGTCACTTCCGTCGGCGGCGCGGCGATTTCACTTCCTGGACGGCGTCGCGGAAATCGTCGAGCGTCTCGAACTGGCGGTACACCGAGGCGAAGCGGATGTAGGCGATCTTGTCGAGCTTCGCGAGCTCGCGCATCACGAAGTCGCCGACGCGCGTGGTCGACACCTCGCGCTCGCCGAGCGAGCGCAGCCGCTCGATCACGCGGTCGACCGCGCCCTCGACTTCATCGGTGGCCACCGGGCGCTTGCGCAGCGCGAGCATCATGCTGCCCATCAGCTTGTCGCGGTCGAAGTCGGTGCGGCTGCCGTCCTTCTTCACCAGGCGCGGCATCTTGAGGTCGACGCGCTCGTAGGTGGTGAAGCGCTTCTCGCAGCTCGCGCACTTGCGGCGCCGGCGCGTGGTGTTCGCCTCGAGGTTCGCCCGCGTATCGATGACCTGGGTTTCCTCGGAGCCGCAGAAGGGGCATTTCAAGGGCTGGCGAGCCTCTGTTTAGCAGCGGGTATCAAGTATATGGTAGCCGCAGTGGGGTCGCGGGAGCATACTTAGTGGCATGAGACTCTCGCTGGCCATCGCGATCGCGCTCCTTGGCTGTAGCTGCACGAGAACGCCGCCGGGCCCCAATTACAGCGACGTCGACGAGGCCAAGATGTCGGTGATCGAGGACAACGCCGCGCGCAACGGCGTGCGCGTGTACTGGGTCAACCCGCCGCGCAAGCCCGCCGCCTCCGGCGACTAGCCGCCCTGCCGGAAGGGCGATTCGCCCTCGTTGTACTCCTGCACGCCCGCAGTGACCGCGGTGACCAGGTCGCGCTCCGCCTCG
>VBCP01000609.1:2232-5527 GCA_005888925.1 Betaproteobacteria bacterium
AAATGCGGTGGGCGCATGGCCCGGGATGTCGCAGAGCGGCGCGGCGTCGAGCAACGCCGCCGTGCGCGGGCAGCGCGCGAGATGATCTTCGACGCGCTTGCCGTTCTTGATGAGGAAATAGGTGCTCCAGCGCTTCGAGTTGTTGAGCTCGCGCCACTGATCCACCGGCGCGCCGGCCGGCTTCGAGATATAGGGCACGAAGTCCTCCGCCGCCCCGGCGAGCGCCGCGCGCGCCTCGGTGCGGATCTCGTCGGTCGCCGCGTCGAACGCGTCGAGCCACGGGTAATGGCTGCGATCGATGAACTCGATCGCCGGCAGCCGCGGAAACAGCATGAACGTCGGCTCGGGGCGGTAGTGCGGGCGCTTGCCGAGCAGCGTCTGCAGGCACGCATCGAAGCGCTCGAGCGGCTCTCCCGCATGGCGCGCGCGCGCCGCATCGATGCGCGGCTGCAGGAATGCCTCGAGCGCGCGGTCGTTCTCGCGCAGCACCTGGCTGGCGTGCGCGATCGCGTCCTGCACGGGTTGCGGCGGCTGCACGCCGACGGGCAGGCAGCCGAGAAACGCGTGATACATGTACGCCGCCGCCTTGAGCTTGCCCTGGCGCTCGAAGAGCCGAGCCTTGTGCAGCAGCGCGGGGAAATAGCGGGGATCTGCAAGCAGCGCCTTCTCCAGCGCCTCGCGCTCGGCGGCCTCGTCGCGCAGCTCGCGATGGGCGAGGGCCAGATTTACCCACAGCAGTGGTGTCGCCGGATCGAGCACCGCCGCGCGCTCGAGCAACGGGCGCGCGGCACCGGCGTCCCCCGATGCGAGCGCGCGCATGCCAGCCACGTTCAGCACGCCGGGATGATCGGGGGCAAGCGAGCGCGCCTTTGCCAGCGTGCGCTCGGCCTCGGCGCGGTTTCCCGCCTGGTCGGCGCGGTCGATCGCTTCCATGAGCGCGTGGATCTGGGTTTCGCTGACTGCTGTCATATGAATCGGCGTAGGATTCTAAAGTCAAAGGAGGGTCGACTATGCGCGCGCTTTGGATCCTTGCCCTCGCGGTTCTGATCAGCGCCGGCTGCGCGACACCGCCGGCTACTTCCGATGGGCTGGTGGCCGCTCGTTCCAGCATGCTGGATGAGCTTTACCTGCGTCCCAACGCCGATCTTTCGGCATACCGGCGCGTGGTGATCGATGCGGTTCCCGTACAGTTCCGCAGCGACTACCTGAGCCAGCGCCACGGCTTGAACTACCTTCTCGCGCAACCGATGTATCAGCCTTATCAGGACGCGGACAGCGTCGCCAAGGACATGGCGGCGCTGATGCAAGCCAGCGTGGCGGATGCTTTCCGCGCCGCCAACTACGAAGTCGTGGCGGCGCCCGGGCCCGGCGTGCTGCGCGTCTCCGCGAAGATCAGCGAGCTCTTCATCAATGCACCGGATCGGCTTTCTTCGTCGGTCAGGAGCACGTTCAACCGCGATACCGGGCAGGCGACGCTGTCGCTCGATGCCAGTGACTCGGTCAGCGGCAACGTCCTCGCGCGCGTCGTGCATCGCAATATCGTGCGCGAGGTCCGCCGCCTCAACGCGGCGGACGATTCGTCCAATCGCTTCTGGTTCGAGACCGCGTTCCGTCGCTGGGCGGCCAATGTGACTGCCGAGCTCGGCACCGCGCGCCGCAGCGCGGTCAGCCTGGCGCGCTAGCGCCGTAGGAGTCGATCGCCTCGAACATCGCGCTCACCATCGTGCGTTCCTCGGCGCTGAGCTCGGGGCGCCAGATCTCGAAAAGCAGGATGACCCGCGTCTCGCGGCTCTCGTTCCAGGCCTCGTGCTCGATGGTGTCGTCGAACACCCAGGCCTTGCCTTCGACCACGGGCCGCGTTTCATTCCCCACCCGCAGGGAGCAGTTCGGCGGCACGATCAGCGGCAGGTGGCAGATGAGGCGCGTGTTGACCTCGCCGGTGTGCGGCGGGATGTGAGCCCCGGGCCGCAGCAGCGAAAAGAGCACCGAAGGCGAGCGGTTCTTCACCCAGGCCAGCGGGATATCGGCAAACGCGGCGAGCGTTTTGGGGCAGCGCGCGGCGTTCTCCGGCACCAATTCACCGTGCTTCCATAGGTAGAAGGCGCTCCAGGCCGGGTTGTCGAGCAACCCCTGCGCATCGGTATGCGGCAGGCGCGAGTTGCGCTCCACATAGGGGCGGAACGCCGAGTCCTGTTTCAGCACCTCGATGAGCTCGGCGCGGATTTCGCCGGTGGCCGCCTCGAGGCGCTCGAGCCAGGGGAAAGGGGCGCGCTCGTAGAACTGGAGCTGCGGCAGCCCCGGAAAGAAATATTGCCGCGGCTCCTGGAAATAGACCTTCCTGCGCCCGGCGAGGATGTCGAGCGATTCGCTGAAGCGCGAGTCCGCGGGCACGGCAAGCCGATCGCGCAGGAACGTTTCAAACGCCGCGGCGTAGCGTTCGCACAACGCATTCGCGCGCGCCACCTCGTCACGCAGCTCGGCGGGCATCTCGTGCGGCGCCGGCGCGGCGTCGACCGCCGCGCGATAGAAGGACGAGGCCGAGCGCGCATCGCCGATGGCGGCGAGCTGGTCGGCCTTGATGATCAGCGCGCGCAGGTTGCGCGGCTGCAATGCCAGCGCCTGATCGACGGCCGCGAGCGCCGCGCGATGGTCGCCGCGCCTGGCGCAGGCCGAGGCAAGGCCGAGGTACTCCGCGGGCGAATTCATTCGATGCGGCGCACCCTGATCAGGCCGTTGCGGCCCTCGATCGTGAGGTTGTAGCTGCCGAACGCGCCCCGCGCGATCGTCACCTTCAGGATGGCGCCCGGCGGCGGCTCGAGCACCTGGGCATCGTCGCCTTCGAGCTGGCGCCAGGTCTGGCCGTTGTCCAGCACAAACAGGGCGCGCCCGCGCATGGTCTTCGAGAACTCCCGGACCGTGGCGTTCACCTGGTCCACTTCGGGCGGCCGCGGCGGCGGCTTGCCGAAATCCTCGGTCTTCGGGATCAGCGCTTCCTTGGCGCGCGGCGCCGCGCGATCGAAACAGCGCAGCCGCTCGGCCGGCTCGGCATCGGCGCACGCGGGCCCGATCCCCGCGACCCAGATTGAAGCAACGAGCACTAGCCTATGCACCGCGGCGATTGTAAAGCGACATTGCACCGCACAAAGACAGGGCGCGCGCGCAACGGCTTTGGGGCAGTAGCCGAACTCGATCGCGTTTGTGCTTGACGCCCGGGGATTACATATTGTTACATCGCGCCTGCTAACCAAAGAACAACAAGAATGGGAAGGGCGAGACAAGGTCGGTTATCGCCGAT
>VBCP01000142.1 GCA_005888925.1 Betaproteobacteria bacterium
AGCCTGATGCGCTTGGTGTCGCGAGCGAGCGTGGCAATGAAGATCAGGCAGGAAGTGATGGTCTCGGCGAGGTCGGTGAGGTGCTCGCCGATGAACGCCTCCTCGAAACCGAGCCGCTCCGCGAGCAGCACCGCCTCGCGGTCCTCGGCGAGCGTCTGGCGCCAGTCGCGCCCGACGGGATGCAGCGGCATGGTGAAGTAGCCGAGCTTCATCGCGGCAAATAATTACGGACGTTGTCCGGAATTAGCAGATGGCGAGCCGCTCTTTGCAGGTGCGCAGCACCTCGTCCGGATCGCGCTGCCACCAGTCGCGCTCGGAGAAGATCTCGACCTCCTGGAAGCCCGCGTAGCCGGCGCCTTCGATCCATGATCTGATCAACGGCAGATTGATGACGCCGTCGCCCATCATGCCGCGGTCGTTCAAGAGATCCCGCGTCGGCACGAGCCAGTCGCAGATGTGGTACGCGAAGATCCGCCTTCCACCTCTTTTTATCTGGGACTGGAGCTTCGGGTCCCACCACACGTGATAGACGTCCACGGCGACGCCGATGCCCTCCCCCAGCTCGTCGCAAATGTCGAGCGCCTGCTCGAGCGTGTTGATGCACGCGCGCTCGGCGGCCTGCATCGGATGCAGCGGTTCGATGGCGAGCGGCACGCGCGCCTTGCGCGCTTCAGGAAGAATTTCCGCAATGCCGTCGCGCACCTGGCGCCTGGCGCCTGCCAGGTCTTTCGACCCTGCGGGCAAACCGCCGACCACCAGCACGAGGCACTGCGCGCCGAGGGCATGCGCTTCCTCGATCGCGCGGCGATTGTCGTCGCGCCAGTCCTTCGCAGTGAAGAAGCCGCCGCGGCAAAGGCCCGTGACCGTCAATCCTTTTTCTCTGATCGACGACACGGCGGGCTTCAAGCCCATGGCGGCGACCTGGTCGCGCCAAGGCGAAATTCCCTCGATGCCATGGCGCACACAGCCGTCGATGATCTGCGCGAGCGTCCACTGTTTCTTCACGGTCGCCGTGTTGAGCGACAGCTTCACTTCAGCAGCTCGGGGGCGACCAGCCTCGGCAGGATGAGCGGGATCTCGGGCCAGATGATGATGGCTGCGAGCATCAGCAGCATCGGTATCAGCATGATCATCGTGTCCTTGAGCGCGAACTTGAGCGGCACCTTGGCCACGGCGCACGAGATCATCAGGCACAGGCCGTAGGGCGGCGTCACCAGGCCGAAGGCGAGCGACACGATGCCGATGATGGCGAAATGGATCGGATGCATGTTCACCGACTGCGCCAGCGGCTGCAGGATCGTGCCGACGATGATGATCGCGGGGATCGCGTCGAGGAAGCAGCCGACCACGAGGAATACGAAGGCGATGAAGAAGCCCACGCCCGTGATGCCCATGTGCCAGCTCGTCACGTTCGCGAGCAGCGCCCTGGGGATCTGATAGTAGGCGAGCAGCCAGCCGAAGGCGGACGCCGTGCCGACGCAGAAGAGCGCCACCGACGCCAGGCGGCCGGTGTCGGCGAGCGCCGTATAGAGATGGCGGATGTCCATCTCCCGGTAGATGAAGATGGAAAGCACGGCAGCGTAGATCACCGCCACCGCCGCGGACTCCGTGGCGGTGAACCAGCCGAGCAGGATGCCGCCGACGATGATGAACGGCGTGAAGAGCGCCGGGATGGACTGCCACCCCGAGAGCAGGAATTCCTTGAAGGTCGAGCGCGGATACACCGGGTAGTTGTAGATCTTCGAGTAGACGTGCACCGTGACCATCTGCGCCAGCGCGATCAAGAGGCCGGGCAGGATGCCGGCGAGGTACATGGCGCCGATCGAGGTCGAGATGACGCCGCCCCAGACGATCATCAGGATCGACGGCGGGATGATCACCGCGAGGACTGCCGAGACCGCAGTGATGGCGATGGAGAACGACAGGCCGTAGCCTTCCTTCACCTGCGCCTCGATGAAGATCTTCGACTGGCTGGCGGCGTCCGCGGTCGACGAGCCCGAGATCCCCGCGAAAAAGACCGACAGCAGCACATTGATCTGCGCCAGCGCGCCGGGGAAGTGGCCCACCATGGTGCGCGACAGGCGCACCAGCCGGTCGGTGATGCCGCCGACGTTCATCAGGTTGGCGGTGAGCAGGAAGAACGGCACCGCGAGCAGGATGAAAGAGTTGTAGGCCTTGAAGGTCTCGTTGAACAGCGTCATCGGCGAGAGGCGCTCCTCGATCACCAGCACCGGCAGGCAGGCGAGGCCGAGCGCGAAGGCCACCGGCACGCGCACGACGAGCAGCGCGAAGAACACGCCGAAGAGCAGGATCGCCGCCTGCCCGGGGCCGAAAGCGACCGAGCTCATGCGCGCAGCACGCGCCAGTTATCGATGAACGATTCGCCGAGGAACAGCACCCAGGTGGCGCCGGCGAGCGGCCAGGCGAGGAAGATCCAGGGCATCGGCAGCTCGGCGAGCTCGGAGAGCTGGTCCCAGCCGAAGCGCACGAAGCCGATGCCCCACCAGACGAACACCAGCGCGAACACCAGCACGCAGAGATTCGAGACGATGCGCAGCAGCGCGGTCTGCCGCGGGCCGAGGTCGGGCCAGACGTCCACCTCGA
>VBCP01000136.1 GCA_005888925.1 Betaproteobacteria bacterium
GGGCCGGGTGCGGCCCGGATTCCATGCACGTGTCGTCGATGAGCACGATGTCGAGCTCGCCGCAGGCGAGGCGGGAGAGCTCGTGCTGCGCGCCGACGAGCCGTTTGCCTTCGCCACCGGCTACTTCGGCATGCCGGAGAAGACCCTGGAGGCCTGGCGCAACCTCTGGTTCCACAGCGGCGACCGCGTGGTGCGCGAAGCCGACGGCGCGTTCCGCTTCATCGATCGCATCAAGGACGCGATCCGCCGGCGCGGAGAGAACGTCTCGTCCCACGAAGTGGAGCAGGTGCTGCTTGGCCACCCGGACGTCGCCGGCGCCGCCGTCTACCCGGTGCGCTCCGAGCTCGCCGAAGACGAGGTCATGGCCGCGCTGGTCGCGGCGCCCGGCCGTCGCATCGATTGCGCGGCGCTGGCGAGCTTCTGCGAATCGCGCCTGCCGAAGTTCGCCATTCCGCGCTACATCGACCTGCTGCCCGAGCTGCCGCGCACCGAGAACGGCAAGGTGCAGAAGTACAAGTTGCGCGAGCGCGGCGTGAGCGCGGCCACCTGGGACCGGCTTAAATCCGCCTGAGTGAACTACTCCGGCTTGACGCCAGCCGCCTTCAGCACCGCGCTCCATTTCGCGACTTCGGCGCGGATGAAGGCGTCGAACTCCTCGGGACTCGAGCCGACGAGCTCGAGGCCCTGGCCAGCGAGGCGCGTCTTCATCTTCGGGCTCTGCGCGATCTTCGCCACTTCGCCGTGCAGGCGATTGATGATCGCTCGCGGCGTGCGCGCCGGCGCCGCGAAGCCGTACCAGCCGTAGGCCTCGAAGCCGGGGAGGCCGCTCTCGGCGACGGTGGGAATTTCCGGGGCGAGCGCGGTGCGCTGCGTGCCGGTGACGGCGAGCGCCTTCAGCTTGCCCGACTTCACGTGCGGCAGCGCGCTGATGTTCGAGGCGAACATCAGGGGAATGTGCCCGGCGATGAGGTCGGTGATCGCCGGCGCCGTGCCCTTGTAGTAGATCGGCGTGAGCTGGGTTCCGCTCATCATCTTGAAGAGCTCGCCGGCGAGATGCGGCGCGCTGCCGGCGTCCGAGGCGCCGTAGTCGAGCTTGCCGGGATTCGCCTTTGCCGCGGCGATCAGCTCCTGCACCGAGCTTGCGGGAAACGCGGGATGCGCCAGCAGCACCATGGATTGCTGGCCGACCATCGACACCGGCGCGAAGTCGCGCAGCGTGTCGTAAGGCAGCTTCGCCATGAGCGCCGGGTTGGTCGCGTGCGTGATGTAGATGAAGGCGAGCGTGTGGCCGTCGGGCGGCGCCTTCGCCACCAGCTCGCTGGCGATGACGGCGCTCGCGCCGGGGCGGTTCTCGATGACCACCGGCTGTCCGAGTGCTTCGGCAAGGTCTGGCGCGACTGCGCGCGCCACGATGTCGGTTGGACCGCCGGGCGGCACGCCGACCATCACCTTGATTGGCTTGGTCGGATAGCTCTGGGCGAGCGCCTGCGACACCAGGAACAGAAGAGTGACTGCGATCTTGCTCATGCCGGCAAATCTCCGGGCAGATTGAACCGCTGGCGCGTCGTGCAATACCGGTCGGCGAACAGGCGGCCGATCGGACGGTAGTGCTCTTCCGAGATGCGCTTCGACTGCGGATCGATCACGCCTTCGCGCGCATGCACCAGCAGCATTTCGCCGAGCACCAGCTGGCGCGTGCCGCTGATCTCGAGCAGCTGATAGAGACGGCATTCGAAGCTCGCCGCCGCCTCGGCAATGCGCGGGTGCTGCACCAGCACCGCCGGCGCGGTGGTGAGTCCGGTCTGCTCGAACTCGCTTACCGTCTCGGGAAATTCCTTGCTCGAGACATGCATCGCGTTCGCGGTCGTCTCGTCGACCAGGTTGACGACGAACTCGCCGGTGCGCCGGATGTTCTTCAGCGAATGCTTCATGGCGCCGTCGCTGCGTGGATTGATGCCGATCACGCAGAGCGGCGGGTCTTCCGAGAACACGTTGAAGAAGGAGAACGGCGCGCAATTGGCGACGCCGTTCGCGCTCCAGGTCGAGATCCACGCGATCGGCCGCGGGATGACGAGGCCGATGAGCAGCTTGTAGCGCTCGTGCGCCGAGACATCGGCGAGCTTCAGGTGCATCAGCCGGCGCGGGTGAAGACCTGGCGCTCGCGCGAGGCGAGAAGCGGCACCGCCTCCGCCAGGTACTTCTTGAAGTGCGGCGTCTGCTGGTGCGCCTCGAACGCCTTCTCGTCGTTGTAGATCTCGTACAGCATCACCTTGGTCTTGTCCTTCGGATCCACCAGCACATCGAACTGCCGGCAGCCCGGCTCCTTGCGCGCTTCGCGCGCATTGTCGAGCGCCAAGGCGTGACTTCGGCGCCGACGCGCTCGACGATCAGGCGGTAGTGCTCCGGCCGCCGGTGCGCGGCGAAGTTGAACATGGTGCGCTTGAGATTCGCCGCCATCTCGATGTCGGCGTTGGTGCAGACGACTTCGTCCTCCTCGGTCTGCGACTTGACCGCGATCTCGCCCGTCGGGGCCACGATCACCGAGTGCCCGAACATGCGGAAGCCGTCCTCGTAGCCGCATTTCGCCGTCTCGATGAGCCAGGTCGCGTTCTGGAAGGCCATCGACTGCGCCATGATCAGGTGGTGGTGCACGCGCAGCGCCGGCGGCTCGGGATAGTGCAGATTCTCCGTCGGCGTGTTGAAGCCCAGCGCGACGATCTCCGCGCCCTGCAGTGCGAGCACGCGGAACGCTTCCGGCCAGCGCCGGTCGTTGCAGATCAGCATGCCGGTGATCGTGTCCATGTAGCGCCAGACGCGGAAGCCGAGGTCGCCGACCTCGAAATATTTTTTCTCCAGGTGCTGGAACGCCGCCTTCGGCTTGTGGTCGGCGTGTCCTGGCAGGTGCACCTTGCGGTACTTGCCGACGAGGCGGCCGTCGGGCGCGACCAGGATGGCGGCGTTGTAGCGGTGGTTGTCGGGCGTCAGTTCCGCGTAGCCGATGTAGAAGCCGATGCCGAGCTTCTTCGCCTCGTCGAATAGCGGCTGCGTTTCTTTCGATGGAACACTTTTTTCAAAGAACCTCGCATCGACCTCGGCCTGGTCCTCCATCCACCAGCGCGGAAAGAAGGTGGTGAACGCCAGCTCGGGGAACACGACGAACTTCGCGCCCATGGCGTGCGCCTCGCGCAGCAGGTTGACCAGCCGCTGGGTCGCCGCCGCGCGCGTATCGGAACGGTTGAGCGGGCCGAGCTGCGCGGCCGCGATCTTGAGGTGTCGGCTCATGCGCCTATTTTAGGGGCGCCGCGCCGCCTGCTGCGCTAGTCGGACTCCATCGTCTGCATCAGGATCTGGACGAGAAGCTCGATGCTCGAGCGCGTCTTGCCGGTGATCGCCGTGAATTCGATGCCGCAGAAGTAGCGTAGCTCGCCCTTGGTGCTTTTCTTCACCCGGCCGTAGATGTCCGAGGCGCGGTGTCCCACAAGAGGCAGATCGACGCGGATCTTGATCTCGTCCGATACCGCGAGCGGCTCCCGCAGCTCGACGAGCAGGCCGTGATAGCCCAGCACGCGCACCACGCCCTTGTGTACCTGCGGCATCGTGACGTCGGCCTGGATCACCTGGTAGGAGAAGGGCAGCGCCACGTTGACGCGCGGACCCTTGCGGATCTCCCGCCGCGGCACCGCTTTCCCGAGGCTCGGGATCTCGAGGAGCTCGCGCACCACGATCGGCTCGGACTTGCCCTTGACGTGCAGCGTGAAAGGCTCGCCGGTCTTCGCGAGGCCATTGCAGCGGCCGTGGGTGCTCTCGCTCAAGAGCACCTGCCCTCGGAGGCTGAACGCCTCGATGCGCGCCGCGAGGTTGACCTCCTCGCCGATCACGGTATGCGTCTGGTAGAGCTCGGAGCCGAGCGTACCCACCAGTACCGGCCCGGTATTGATGCCGATGCCGAGATACAGCTCGGGCAGCGCGGCGTCGCGGTGCTGCGCGTTCAAGGCATCCATGGCGAGCTGCAACTCGAGCGCGCACGCGACGGCGCGCTGCGCGGGGTCTTTGCCCGACGGCGTCTCGCTGAAGTGCGCCATGATCGAATCGCCCATGAACTTGTCGATCGTGCCCTCGTGGGCGAACACCACCTCGATCATCGTGACCAGGCAACGGTTCAGCACCTGCAGCACGGTTTCCGGGGGGTAGCGGTTGGAGATCGCCATGAAGCCGCGCAGGTCCGCGAACAGGATGGTGAGTTCGCGGCGGGTGAAGCCGTCGTTGCGCTGCGGGTAGGTGGCGCCGTTGCGCAGGAGCAGCGACAGCGCCGCTTCGGCGTCGGTGCCGAGCCGGCCGCCGGTTTCGGCCGAGACCAGGCTCTGAATCCGATCTACGGTGTTCCGCAGATCCATGCCGCTTTCTTCCTTCTTCTTATTGGCGAAGCGCGCGGATTCTTGCACATTCCGCCTGTGCCCGCTTTTAGAGCTCCAGCGGCGTCTCCCAGGCTTTGAGCTGAGCCACCTCCGGCACGTCGCGGCCGAGCGGCCGCAACGCATCGGAGGCCTCGCGCGCGAGGAACTTGCCGCGTCCGCGCTCGGCGCTGAGCCTGCCGTCCTCTACGATGACCGCACCGCGTGACAGCACCGTGACCGGCCAGCCTTTCAGCTTGCGGCCTTTGTAGGGCGTGTAGCCGGTCTGGTCGCGCGTCTGCTCCACGACCACGCTTTTCTCCGGATCCCAGATCGCGAGATCCGCATCCGCGCCGACGGCGATGGTCCCCTTGCGCGGATAGATGCCGTAGGTCTGCGCATGCCGCGTGGCGGTCAGGTTGACGAACTCCGGCAGGCTGATGCGCCCAGCGCCCACCCCGTAGGTAAAGAGCAGCGGCAGCCGCAGCTCGAGGCCCGGGACGCCGTTCGCCATCTCCTTGAACGTGGTCTTGTCGCCTTTCGGCAGTTTGCCTTGCAGACCATATGGCGCGTGGTCCGACGAGTACACATGCAGCGTGCCGTCTTTCAATCCACGCCAGCAGGCTTCCTGCGCCGCTTCGTCTCGAGGAGGCGGGCTGCAGCAGAAGAGCGCGCCCTGCATGCCGATGTCGATGTCCTTGGCGGTGAGGAACAGATATTGGGGACAGGTCTCGCCCAGCACTTTGAGGCCGCGGGCGCGCGCCTGTCGGATCGCCTCGATGCCGTCATTCGTCGAGACGTGCACGATGAGGATCGGGCAGTCCACGAGTTTGTTGCCCTGCTTGACCATGCGGCCGGCGAGCCAGGAGATCATGCCGTGGTTCTCGGCGTGCACCATGACCAGCGCGCCGTGCTTGCGCGCCGCGGCCATCACGTCGAGGATCTGCTCGTCGTGCAGGCGCGTGCGCTCGTAGGTCATGAAGATCTTGAAGGAGCGCACTCCCGAGCGGATCGCCTCGGGCAGATGCTCGCGCAGCGTCGGCTCGTCGGGGTTGGCGATGATCAGGTGGAAGCCGTAGTCGATCACCGCTTTGGCACGAGCGCGCTCGTGATAATCCTTGAGCACGGTCTGCAGATTGTCGGCGCGATGCTGCGCGCAGAACGGGATCACGGTGGTCGTGCCGCCGTGCGCGGCCGAGACGGTGGCGGAATAGAAATCGTCCGCAGTCATCACGCCCATCGACGACAGCTGCTCGATGTGGCAGTGGCTGTCGACGCCGCCGGGAAGCACCAGCTTGCCGCTCGCGTCGATGACGCGCTTGCCCTGCAGCCCCGTACCCAGCTCGGAAATCCTCTCGCCCTGGATGCCGACGTCGGCGCGAAAGGTTTTCTCCGCCGTGGCGAGCGTGCCGCCGCGGATGACGAGATCGTGGGTCATTGACTACCGGATAAATGCATTGATCGACTTGCGGCGTGCCTCGTCGAGCGCTTCCTCGTAGCCGGCGTCGGCGTAGCGCATCACGCCGGTCGCCGTGTCGTTGGTGAGCGAGAGCTCGAGGCGCTCGCCCGCTTCCGGCGTGCCATCGGCGATCAAAGTGACGCCGGCGCTCGTCATGTAGCCCGAATAGCCGCCGGCGCCGGAATGGATCGCCACCAGATCGGCCATCGAGGCGCAGTTCACCATCGCGTTGAGGAGCGGCCAGTCGGCGATCGCGTCCGACCCGTCGCGCATGTTCTCGGTCATGATGTTCGGGTGCGCCATGGCGGCGCCGTCGAGGTGGTCGCGCGTGAAGGCAACCGGCGCCGACAGCTCTTTTTTCCTCACCAGCTGGTTCACCGCCAGCCCGAGCGCCGTGCGCTCGCCGTGGCCGAGCCAGGCGATGCGCGCCGGCAGCCCCTGGAAGGGCACGTGCTCGCGCGCGAGCCGGATCCAGTTCGCCACCACCGGGTTCTGCGGGAACATTTCCAGCACCAGCTCGTCGATGCGCGCGATGTCGGCGGGATCGCCGCCGAGCGCGACCCAGCGGAACGGGCCGATGCCGCGCGCGAAGAGCGGCCGCAGGAACGCTTCCGAGAAGATCGGGATGTCGAAGGCGCGCTCGACGCCCGCCTGTCTTGCGTGGGTGCGGATCAGGTTGCCGTTGTCGAACACCACCGCGCCGGCGTGCTGGAAGTCGAGCATCGCGCGCACGTGCAGCGCGATCGAGCGCAGGCTGGCCTGCATCAGGCGCTGCGGCTCGGCGCTGCGCATGGCGCGCACCT
Source organism: Betaproteobacteria bacterium (assembly GCA_005888925.1). Lineage (GTDB taxonomy): Bacteria > Pseudomonadota > Gammaproteobacteria > Burkholderiales > SG8-39 > SCGC-AG-212-J23. The sequence goes on from VBCP01000136.1 coordinate 6,654, forward strand.
CCGCGAGGCTGTAGCCGGCAGGCACGTAGCCGTAGACCAGGTCGTGCGCCGAGGTCTGGTCGGTGACGATGTCGGGAATCACGCCGCGGGCGAAGATCGCCGGATACACGTCTGCCGCATTGGCGCACAGGCCGACCGAAACCGGGCGCTTCTCGGCCATCAACGCAAGGGCATGGTCCAGGTCGCGCGCGCGTGTCTCCAGGTAACCGTTCTGCAGTCGCCGCTCGATGCGCTCCTCATCGACCTCGACGCAGAGGATCGCCGCCTTGGTCATGCGCCCGGCGAGCGGCT
>VBCP01000610.1 GCA_005888925.1 Betaproteobacteria bacterium
GAGCGCGCGCGCCGGATCGCTGAGCAGAAAATCCTCGTGGCCGTCGCGCGGCGCGGTGAACGGATGATGCATCGCCGACCAGCGCTTGCCTTCCTCGTCCCACTCGAACATCGGAAAGTCCAGCACCCAGAGCGGCCGCCAGGCTTTCTCGATCAGGTTCTTGTCCTGCGCGATCTTCACGCGCAGCGCGCCGAGGGCGGCGTTCACGATGCTCGCCTTGTCGGCGCCGAAGAACAGCACGTCGCCGTTCTGCGCGCCGGTGCGCTCGAGCACCTGGCGCAGCACGTCCGCCGGCAGGAATTTGACGATCGGTGACTGCAGCCCTTCGGGAATCTTGCTGCGCTCGTTGACCTTGATATAGGCGAGGCCCTTCGCGCCGTAGGTCGCGACGAACGGACCGAAGTCGTCGATCTCCTTGCGCGTGAGCTCGGCGCTCACTTTCAGCGCCGCGACCCGCCCACCCGGCAGGTCTGCCGCCTGCCGGAAAACCTTGAATTCCACTGCACGCATGAGCTCGGTGAGCTCGGTGAGCTCGAGGGGAATGCGCAGATCCGGCTTGTCGACGCCGTAGCGCGCCATCGCCTCCGCATACCCCAGTCGCGGGAACGGCTGCGGCAAATCCACGCCGAGCACGTCGCGGAACACGTCGCGGATCAGCCCTTCCATCAGGTCCTGGATCTCGCGCTCGTCGAGAAACGAGGTCTCGACGTCGATCTGCGTGAACTCCGGCTGCCGGTCGGCGCGCAGGTCCTCGTCGCGGAAGCACCGCACGATCTGGTAGTAGCGGTCGAAGCCCGCGACCATCAGGAGCTGCTTGAAGAGCTGCGGCGACTGCGGCAGCGCGAAGAACTCGCCCGGATGCACGCGGCTCGGCACGAGATAGTCGCGCGCGCCCTCGGGCGTCGAGCGCGTGAGCATCGGCGTCTCGATATCGATGAAGCCGTGCGAGTCGAGGTAGTCGCGCACCGCCATCGAGACGCGGTAGCGCAGGCGCATGTTCCGCTGCATCGGCTCGCGCCTGAGATCGACCACGCGGTGCGTGAGGCGCGTCAGCTCGGAGAGGTTTTCGTCATCCAGCTGGAACGGCGGCGGCAGCGCCGGGTTGAGAATCTCGACCTCGTGCGCCAGCACCTCGATCTCGCCCGAGCGCAGCTCCGGATTCACCGAGCCTTCGGGCCGGCGGCGCACCTTGCCCGTCACGCGCAGCACGAACTCGCCGCGCACGCGCTCGGCGGCGGCGAAGGCCTCGCTGCGGTCGGGGTTGCACACGACCTGCGCCAGGCCCTCGCGATCGCGCAGGTCGATGAAGATCACGCCGCCGTGATCGCGGCGCCGGTGCGCCCAGCCGCACAGCGTCACGACGCGATCGACCAGCGCGGCGCTCAGCTCTCCGCAGTAATGCGTGCGCATTATTTGGGCAGCGGCGGCACGACGCCCATCGAGATGATGTACTTGAGCGCCTGGTCGACGCTCATGTCGAGCTCGATGACGTCGGCGCGGCGCACGATGACGAAATAGCCGCCGGTCGGGTTCGGCGTGGTCGGCACGTAGACGCTGAGGCAATCGGGCGGCAGGTGGTTCACCACGTCGCCGCCCGGCGTGCCGGTGAGAAACGCGATGGTCCACGTCCCCGGATGCGGCCATTGCACCAGCAGCGCCTTGCGAAACGCCTGGCCGCTCGAGGAGAACAGCGTGTCCGAGATCTGCTTGACGCTCGAGTAGATCGAGTTGACGACCGGGATGCGCTGCAGCACGTCGTGCCAGATCTCGATCAGCTGCGCGCCGAAGAAATTGGTGGCGAAGACGCCGGTGATAAACACGACCACGATCGTCAGGATCGCGCCCAGTCCCGGGATGTGAATGCCGAGCCAGTGCTCCGTCTGGAAGGACTCGGGCAGCAGCAGCAGCGACGCATCCAGCGTGTCGAAAATGACCTTCAGCACCCAGAGGGTGATGATCAGCGGGATCCAGATGAGGAGTCCCGTGATGAGGTACTTCTTCAGCGCGCCGGACAGGAAGTGCTTTTTCACGGCTAGAAATAAAAAGGCCCGGACTCAGGCCGGGCCGCTCGGGTCTATGCGCCGCTCAGGCGGCGGCCTTGGTTTCGGATTTGGTTTCGGGCTTCGCGTCGGTCTTGGTTTCGGTCTTGCTATCCGTCTTCGCGTCCGCTGGCTTCGTATCCGTCTTCGAAGCGGCGGCCTTCTTGCCGCCGCCCTTGAAGTCGGTGGCATACCAGCCCGTGCCCTTTAACTGAAAGCCCGCCGCGCTCAGTTGCTTGCGGTATTCGGGCTTGCCGCACGCCGGGCACACGGTCAGCGGCGCCTCGGACACCTTCTGCAGATGCTCGTCCTGGTGGCCACACACGGTGCAGCGGTATTCGTAAATCGGCATGAAGCGCGATTATATCGCTGATTCTTGGGACGAAAAACCCTTCACGAGCGAAGCGAAGCCACCAGGCGGCGCGGGTGCTGGAGCAGGTCCAGCGCATCGACGATGGAAGGCAGCACGAGATCGGCGGCCGCCAGCGTCTGCGCCGAGGCGCCTTCGACCTGGATCACGGCCAGGCCGAGCCTTGAGGTCCTGAGCATCAGGCGATCGTTACGCCCATTGCCGATGCAGGCAACGCGATCGGCGCCCAGTCTTCGGACATAAGCCGCCTTGGCGCGCTCCTCGGCGCCGCCGGCCAGGATTTCGAGCCGGCAATCCACGCTGGCGAGGCTCGTCCGCGCCTTGCCAAACGTGTCGGCCGTGACCACGTGGATGCGCAGCACGTGCGCCAGCCGGTCGAGCCGCCGCTTAACTCCCGGCAGGAGTCTGCCGTCGATCGCCAGCGTGCCGTTGAAGTCGAGCACGAGATGCGCGAAGCCCAGAACCCCGAAGCCCGGCACGCTGATGCGGATGCTCACCGCACGACGAGGACCGGCCGGCCCGAGTATTGCACCACCTGCTTGGACACCGAGCCGAGCAGCAGGCGCGCGAACTTTGAACGCCCTCGATCGCCGACCACGATGAGATCCACGCCGTGGCGGTCCGCGTCGTAGATGATCTGCTCGGCGGGATGCCCGATGCCGACCTCGAAATGCGCTTTCACCTGCTTGCCGGCGAGCGAGGACTTTAGCTCGGCAAGCATGCGGTGATGATATTGCCGTGAGTTTTCGATCACCGCCTCGGTCTCGACGTCGTCGCCGACCTCCGGCGGGCGGGCGACCGAGAGCACGAAAAGCTCTGCGCCGTCCCTTTCGGCCAGCTCGAGCGCCGTCTCGAATGCCTTGCGGCCCGCCGCGGAACCGTCATACCCGACGAGAATCTTGCGATACATGCCGTTACTTCAACTCCTGGGCGGGCAGCAGGTGGCGGGGCATGAAG
>VBCP01000611.1 GCA_005888925.1 Betaproteobacteria bacterium
ATTCCTGGGGACCGCCGCCGCTCGAGAAGATCACGCGGCTCTTCTTCGAGATGAACGCCTTCGACATCGACACGCGCATCGCCGACGAGGGGCGCGTGCCGCTGGTGCCGCTCGTGCACCCGCACGAGATGAGCCAGGGCGGGCTGGTGATGCGCGACGAGAACCTGCGGGTGACCTGCGCGCTCGTCGATCACCCGCCGGTGGTGCCGGCGTTCGCCTATCGCTTCGACACCGCGGATCGCAGCATCGTCATCTCCGGCGACACCAACCGCTCGGAGAACCTGATCAAGCTCGCTCAAGGAGCGGACGTCCTGGTGCACGAGGCGCTCTACGTGCCCGCGGTCGACCGGCTGGTGGCGCGCGTGCCGAATGCGGCGACGCCGAAGAAGCACATCATCGACAGCCACACGGCCGTCGAGGACTGCGGCCGCGTTGCCGCCGCGGCCGGCGTGAAGACGCTCGTGCTCTCGCACCTGGTGCCGGCCGACGATCCGACAGTCACCGAGCAGACCTGGCTCGACGCGGCGCGACCGCACTTCAAGGGCCGGATCATCGTCGCGCGCGACCTGATGGAGATTTGATATGTACTGGTTTCCCGCAAAGCGCTACGGCTGGGGATGGGGCTGGCCTTCATCGTGGCAGGGCTGGGTCGTCCTCGCCGCGTTTTTCGGCCTGCTCGGCGTTGCGTCATTCCTGTTTCCGCCGAAGCAAAGCCTCGGCGCATTTCTCGTCTCGGTGCTCGTCCTCGCCGCGCTGCTCTTCGGCATCTGCTGGCTGAAGGGAGAGCCGCCGCGGTGGCGCTGGGGCAAGTAACGAGAGGCCTGGCCGGCGTGGCGACCGGCCTGGTCGCCTGGGTGCTCATCGCTACGGCTGGCAATCTCCTCCTGCGCTTTTCATGGCCCGCCTATGCGGCCGTGGAAAAAGCGATGTCCTTCACGCTCGGCATGCTCACCGCCCGCCTCGCCCTCGGCGCCGTGTCTTCGCTCGGCGCGGGCTTCGCCGTCGCGTGGATCACGCGCCGCAACGCCGTCGCGGCGTGGTGCCTCGTGGCGCTGCTGCTCGCGATCTTCATTCCGGTGCATTACGCGCTCTGGCACAAATTCCCGGCCTGGTATCACGTGCTCTTCATCGCGTCGCTCGTGCTCTTCACGCTCCTCGGCGCGATGCGCCGGCTCCCGCGATGACCAGGCGCCTGATCGAAGTCCGCTCATACAAGCTCAAGCCTGGCGCCACGGCCGCGTTTCATGCCACCGCGGTTTCATCCGCCATTCCGCTCCTTCGCGAATGGGGCACCGACGTCATCGCCTTCGGCCCTTCCGCCCACGAGCCCGACACGTACTTCCTGATCCGCGCCTATTCCGATCTCGCCGATCTGAAGGCGAAGCAGGACGCCTTCTATGGCTCCGACGCATGGAAGAACGGCCCGCGCGAATCAATCGTGCCGCTCGTCGTGAGCTACCTCAACACCGTGCTGTGGCTCTCGCAGGAAGCGATCGATGACCTTCGGCGCTTGAATTCGGGGCCAGGGTCGTAATTATTTGATGATCCGCGCCGCCCTCCTTGGCTCCATCGCCGCGTTGCTCGCGGGTTGCATCTACGTGCCGCGCACCACGGTGGTCTATGACCAGGACTGCCATATCGAGGCGAAGCACATGACGCTCGAGATGGCGCAGGTCGGCGCGCTCGGCCACTGCGGCGGCAACCGTTGCGCCGAGCTCCTCGTGGCGGCCGGCGCGGTCGCGGCCGCGAGCGCGGTCGTCTCGGGCAGCATCGTCGTCACCGGGAACATCGCGTACTGGTTCGAGAAGCAGGGGCGCTGCCTGATGTCGCCCTAGGGCGCGGGTACAATCGCGGGAGAATAGTTCCAGCGGACAGCGGACCATGGGTGAACTCGAGGACCTTGAAAACCGTATTCGCAGCCTCCCACCGGAAGAGCTGGCGAGATTTCGCGCGTGGTTCTACGAATTCGACCATGTGCTTTGGGATCGGCAGATTGAATCCGATTCGAACGCTGGCAAGCTGGACAAGCTCGCAGCAGAAGCGCTCGCGGATTACAAGGCCGGGAAGGCCCGGGAGGTTTGAAGCACCACGTATCGCCGGATACGCGATCTCGCAGACAAGAACTACCAGATGCTTAAGGCCGATCGCCGGCATCCCTCGCTCCACTTCAAGAAGCTCGGAAAACACTGGTCGGTGCGCGTCGGCGCGCATCATCGCGCGATTGCCGTTCAAGTCGACGACGGTATGTATTGGATTTGGATTGGAACGCATGCCGATTACGACAAGCTTGCTTTCTAAGCTTGTTCGCGGCGGAATAATTACGACCCTGACCCCGAATTCATGATCCGCGCAGCGATCGTCGGCATCGGCACCTGGGGGCGCAATCTCGTCGGTGCTGTGCAGGGCAAGAGCGAGCTGATCGGCTTCGTCGCCGGCGCGACGCGCACGCCGGCCACGGCGGAGCTCTACTGCAAGCAGCAGGGCATCCGCCTGATGGAGAGCTACGAGGAAGTGCTCGCCTACGCGGAGATCGACGCGGTGGTGCTGGCGACGCCGCATTCGCTGCACTGCGAGCAGATCGTCGCCGCGGCAAAGGCCGGCAAGCACGTCTTCGTCGAGAAGCCGCTCGGCATCGACGCGAAAAGCGCCGAGCAGGCGGTGACCGCGTGCGCACAGCAGAAGGTGACGCTCGCCGTCGGCTACAACTGGCGCTTCCAGCCAGCGCTGCAGGAGGCGAGGCACATGCTCGACGATGGGCACCTCGGCAAGCTCCTGCACATCGAGGGCAACTTCTCCGGCCCGAGCGCGTATCGCTTCGCGCGCGAGCATTGGCGTCACGACCGCGAAGAGGCGCCGGCAGGCGGCATGACCGGCCGCGGCGTGCACGTCGTCGACGCGATGCTCTATCTCGCGCGCAGCCACATCGGCTCGGTCGCGGCGCAGAGCGAACGTCTGGTGCACGACTTCGGCGTCGATGACACCACCTCGATGCTGTTCCGCTTCCAGTCCGGCGCGACCGCCTACTTGGGCACGGTGATCGCCACCGCCGAGGCCTGGCGGCTGCAGATCTTCGGCTCGAAGGGCTGGATCGAGCTCGGCGACGTCGCGCATCTTCATACCTGGGACCTGAAGTTCTCGCTCCTCGACCCGCAGGATCTGGCGCGCAAGCAGCCGCCCGAAGTGATCAGCTATCCGAAGACCAGCACCGAGCTCGCCGAGCTCGAGCATTTCGCAAAGGCGGCGATGGCGCGCCGCCCGCTCGCGATTCCCGGCGGCGATGAAGTGCACAATGTCGCGGTGCTCGAGGCGATCGTCCGCTCGGCGCGCGACGGCGCCAGGGTGCAGCTGTGAAAGCGCTGATCCTCATGTTCGCGATCTACGCGGTGCCCGCCGTGATTTTCTTCGGCATGACGATCGCCGCCGTGCGCGTCTCCAACCGCGATCTGCTGCTGCCGATCGAGCGCGGCGCCTGGCTGCTGCCGGGAATCGTGTACGCGATCACGCCAGTGCTCATTTACCGCCTGGACATGAGCGCGCCGCCGAAAGGCCTCTTGAACCTGATCGATCCGGTGATCGTCGCGCTGCTCTGCTGGTTCGTCTTCGTCGGCCGCATCACGCTCGCCATCCGGCGCCCGCACATCAATCGCGCGGCCGCCTATGCGACCATCGCGCTCAATCTGGCGATTGCCGTTGCCGTGGTGTTCTTCGTGCCGCCGCTGCCGCAATGATCAAGCTGTTCATATTTGCATTCGCAGGGCTGGTGCACGCGCAGCCCTATCCGTCGAAGCCGATCCATGTCGTCGTGCCCTCGCCGCCGGGCGGCCCGCCGGACCTCATCATCCGCATGCTCGCGCCGAAGATGAAACTCGGCCAGCCGCTGGTGATCGAGAACCGCGCCGGCGCCGGCGGCATCGTCGGCACCGCCTACGTCGCGAAGACGCCGCCCGACGGCTACACGTGGCTTTTCACCACCGCGTCGCATGTGAACACGCCGCCCTTCAACGACAACGTGCCGTTCGACCCGGTGAAGGATTTCTCGCACGTGACGCTCGCGGCGCAGAACTTCGGCCAGGCGCTGATCGTGCCGCCGGGTGCTCCCGCCACCAGTGTGCAAGAGCTGGTCGCCATCGCCAGGCGCAACCCCGGAAAGCTGAACTACGGCTCCGCCGGCATCGGCACCGCGAGCCACATCCCGGCGGAGCTGATGAAGTCGATGGCCGGGGTCGACATCGTCGGCGTGCAATACAAGGGCGTGGCCGAGGTCATGACCGACGTGCTCGCGGGGCGC
>VBCP01000140.1:0-1123 GCA_005888925.1 Betaproteobacteria bacterium
ATCCCCTCGAACGTCATGGACGCGGAGGCGCAGGCGCCGGGGGCGAACGACGACGCTTCGGGCGTCGCCGCCGTCATGGAGATGGCGTGCGTGATGGCGTTTCACCGGTTCGACGCGACGCTCGTCTTCATGGCGGTCGCGGGCGAGGAGCAGGGACTGCTGGGATCGGCGCACTGGGCCGAGGAGGCGAAGAAGAAGGGCCTCCACATCGCCGGCATGATCAGCAACGACATCATCGGCAGCCCGACCGGACCCGACGGCAAGCGCTACGACGGCAGCGTGCGCCTCTTTGCCAACGGGCTGCCCGCGCTCATCACGAACAAGTCGCCGGAGCTCGAGCAAATCGCGCGCGCGGGCGGCGAGAACGACACGCCCACGCACCAGCTCGGGCGCTATCTCAAGGACGCGGCCGAGCGCTACGTCGCGGGGATGACGGTCGAGCTGATTCCGCGTCCCGACCGCTTCCTGCGCGGCAGCGACCACCTGTCCTTCCTCGAGCGCGGCTACGCGGCGGTGCGCTTCGTCGAGCCGGTCGAGGACTACCGCCACCAGCACCAGAACGTGCGCGTGGAAAACGGCGTGCAGATCGGCGATCTGCCCGAGTTCGTCGACTTCGACTACGTGGCGAAGGTGGCGCGCGTCAACGCCGCCGGCCTCGCCTCGCTTGCCCTCGCGCCCGCTGCGCCGCGCGACGCCGGCATCGAGGTGGTGCGGCTCGAAGGCGATACCACGCTTCGCTGGACGGCGAACGACGAGCCCGACCTCGCCGGCTACCGCATCGTCTGGCGCGAGGTCGGCATGCCGACCTGGCAGTACTCGCGCGACGCGGGCAACGTCACGCGCTTCACCCTGAGTGGCGTGTCGAAGGACAATTTCGTTTTTGGGATAGTTGCGCTCGACCGCGACGGCAACGCGAGCCCCGCCAGCTTCCCGCGCCCGTGGCGGCCGGGCCAGGCCGCCGCCGCGGCGCCACCGGATCGAGCCATCAGCAAGGAAGCCCTGGTGCGCGCCCGGTAGCCGCGGTCTGGAACGCATGGACCACACGCGAAGGCATCCAGTCGTTCTTCGCTCCGGAAGCGATCGTCGAGCCGAACCCCGAAGGCGCCTTCGCGAGAAGCACGGC
>VBCP01000140.1:1232-2603 GCA_005888925.1 Betaproteobacteria bacterium
TTCCTGCGGATGGGCGTGGTCTAGCCCAGTTTGCCGACCTCGGCCTCGAGCAGGCTCCAGGCGGCCGCGCCGAACTCGTTCTTCCAGCGCTGGTAGAAGCCGCCGCCAAGCTTCGCGCGGAAGCTCGCGACGTCCGCGTCGTTGAAGATGAGCCCGCGCGCCGCGAGCTTCTCGCCGAGCTGCCGATTGAGGTTGTCGGTGTACGCGCGCTGCGCTGCTACGTATTTCTGGACGTTGCGCTTTACGATCTCCTGGATGTCCTCGGGCAACGCGTTCCAGAAGCGCAGATTCGCGAGCAGGTTGAAGCCCGACCACATGTGGTTCGTGATCGAGACGTAGCGCGTGACGTCGTAGAGCTTGTTCACCTCGAGGATAACCAGCGGGTTCTCCTGGCCGTCGACGCGCCGCTCTTTCAAGGCCTGGTAGAGCTCGCGGATGTTGATGGTCACGGGCTGCGCCTCGAGCGCCGTGAAGACGTCGCGGAACATCTGCCCGTCGGGCACGCGCATCTTCACGCCGCGCAGGTCGTCCGCGGTGCGGATCGGTTTGTCGACCATCGAGATCTGGCGGAAGCCGTTCTCGAGCAGGCCGTGCTGGAAGCGGTAGATGCCGGCGGCGAGGCAGGCGCGGCCGAGGTACTCGCCGAGCTTGCCGTCGTTCGCGACGTGCACCTGCTGATGGCTGGTAAACGCGAACGGCACGCCCTGGATCTCGGCCACCGGGACTTTGCGCCCGAGGATGCCGCCCATCACGGTGAAGAACTGGATCTCGCCCGACGCCAGCATGTCGAGCGCCTGCGGGTCGGAGCCCGGCACGTTGTTGTTCTGCGGAAACACTTCGACGCGCAGCCGCCCGCCGGTCTCCTGCGCGACCTGCGACCAGAGATCGGTGAGGAACTGGTGCTGGTGGCTCTGCGCCGGCTGGTTGTGGAACTGCTTCGCTTCCCGCACGACGTCACTGCGCGTCGCGCAGCCGGCGAGGGCAAGGCCCGCGCCGGCGAGCACGACGTCGCGTCGCTTCACCGGATGGCTGCCGGCGCCACCGTGGAACCGGTGGCGCCGTAAAGCTTGAGCGGCTGCATCACCAGTGCAAACTCGTAGACCTTTTTCGACGCCAGCTCGTCGAGCTTCATGTTCTCGAGCAGGTGGATGCCGTTCACCACCAGCAGGATCTGGTGTACCGGCAGCGAGAGGTCCTTGTCCGGATTGGGCGCGACCTCGACCGGCCAGTTGTCGGAGCCGACCAGGCTCGGGTCCTGCTTCGCCAGCCACTCCGCCGCGCCGACGCCGATGCCGGGCGTCGTCTTCACGAAGCGCGCGTTGTCCTTGCCGTAGAGCTTGCCCCAGCCGGTGTGGATGATCGCCGCATCGC
>VBCP01000612.1 GCA_005888925.1 Betaproteobacteria bacterium
GGCGCCGCGCCCATCACCAGCATCATGAGCGAGAGCACGCGCGCCGACTGGATCTCGTCGAAGCGGTCGCGGATCACCGCGCGGATCACCACCATCCCCGAAGCGCCGCCGAGCGCCTGCGCGAAACGCAGCATCACGAAGTGATCGATGGTGCCGGCGAAGACGCAGCCCGCCGAGGCGACCGTGAACACCGCGATGCCGCCGAGCAGCGGCGGCTTGCGGCCGTAGCGGTCGGCGATCGGACCGAAGAGAAGCTGGCCGAGCGCGAGGCCGAGCAGATAGGCCGACAGGGTGTGCTGCACGCGCGCCGGCGTCACCGCGAACTCGGCCGCGAGCGTCGGCAGCGCCGGCAGGTACATGTCGACCGCGAGCGGCCCCAGCGCCATGACCAAGCCGAGGACGAGGGTGAGCCGCCCTACGCTGTCGCGCTCAGTCAATTCCGTACCAAGTACGTAATTATTCTCGTCGGTGGGAGCGGGAGCTGAATAATTACGTACTTGGTACGGAATTCAGCCTTTGACGCAGAGCACCTGCTTCAAGGTGTGGACCACATCGACCAGGTCCGCCTGGTTCGCCATCACTTCATCGATGTTCTTGTAGGCGCCTGGAATCTCGTCCAGCACGCCCTTGTCCTTGCGGCAGATGACGCCGCTGGTCTGCTCGATCAGGTCGGAGACGGCGAATTGCTTCTGCGCGGCGTTGCGGCTCATCCTGCGCCCGGCGCCGTGCGCGCAGGACTGGAAGCTCTCGGCGTTGCCGGTGCCGCGCACGATGTAGCTCCGCGCGCCCATGCTGCCCGGAATGATGCCGAGCTCGCCGCGGCCGGCGCGGATCGCGCCTTTGCGCGTGAGCCACACCGGCTCGCCGTAATGCACCTCGCGCTCGACGTAGTTGTGGTGGCAGTTCACCGCCTCGGCGGTCGCCGCGAAGGATGGCAGGTGCCGGTGCAGCGCGTCGATCACGAGCTCCATCATCTCGATCCGGTTGGCGCGCGCGTAGTCCTGCGCCCAGCCGACCGCCTCGACGTAATCGTCGAAGTGCTTCGCGCCCTCCGGGAAATAGGCGAGGTCGCGGTCTGGGAGCTGGAGCTGGGTGCGCTCGGCGTCCCGTTTCGCCAGCTCGATGAAATACGAGCCGATCGCGTTGCCGATGCCGCGGCTGCCCGAGTGCAGCATCACCCAGGCGCGGCTCTCCTCGTCGAGGCAGAGCTCGATGAAGTGATTGCCGCCGCCGAGTGTGCCGAGCTGGTGCACCCAGCTAGCGCGCTTGCCGACGCGCTTGCCGATGCCGGGATGGCGCTCCATGATCCGCGTCAGCCCGCCTTTGAAGCGTTTGGCGGCCCCGGTGCGTGCATCGCGGTCCTTGTGGCTCTCGAAGCCGACCGGCACGTCGCGGCTGATCTGGTTGAACACCTTGCGCAGCGACGGCTCGTCCAGCTCGTTCGCCGTGAGCGAGAGCCGCCGCGCGATCATGCCGCAGCCGATGTCGACGCCGACCGCGGCGGGAATGATCGCCTTCTTCGTCGGAATCACCGAGCCGACCGTCGCGCCGATGCCCAGGTGCACGTCCGGCATCGCCGCGACATGGTGGTGCACGATCGGCAGCTTGGAGATGTTGACGAGCTGCTGCCGCGCGGCAGGCTCGAGCTCGCCGGTGTAGATCTTCACCGGCACGAGGCCTTCGTGGATTTCGCTGCGGACGGGCATTGCGCTTAGAGAGGGCGATCCGGTCGGGAGTTCTTCAATCTTTCAGCCCTTCGGGCGGCTCGATGCCGAGCTTCAGCAGCAACTCGCGCACGCGGCGGCGCTTCTCCGGCGTATCGAGCTTCGCCTCGGCGGGGTTGTCCGCCCAGAACAGCACGTCGCGGTAGTCCTGCTTCGCGACGCTCAGAAAGTAGCCAAGCTTCGCTTCGTCGCCTTCGCTCAGCCTGACGATGGCGAGCTGCACGCGCTCGTGTTCGCGTTCGTGGGGCTCGCGGCCGTACGCGTCCACGGTGGCAAGGACACGTTCGCGCGCATCGGCCGGGAATGCGGCGCTTATTGCTTCAATCACTGCTTCGCGAGATATCAGGGGGTCAACTTCAAAAGCCGCGCCGCATTTTCCTTGAGGATCAGCGGCCGCACTTCGGGCTTGATCGCCAGCTTGTCGAATTCCTCCAGCCAGCGCTCTGGCGCGATCACGGGATAGTCGGAGCCGAACAGGATCTTGTCCTTGAGCAGGGTGTTGGCGTACTGCACCAGCATCGGCGGGAAGTACTTCGGCGACCAGCCCGAGAGGTCGATGTACACCTGCGGCTTGTGCGTCGCGACCGAAAGCGCTTCCTCCTGCCACGGGAAGGACGGGTGCGCGAGGATGATCGGCATGTCGGGAAAATCGACCGCCACGTCATCGAGCAGCATCGGGTTGGAGTACTTCAGGCGGATGCCGCCGCCGGCGCGCGTGCCGGCACCGACGCCGGTCTGGCCGGTGTGGAAGAGCGCCGGGAGTTTCGCCTCGGCGATCGCCTCGTAGAGCGGATACGCCATGCGGTCGTTCGGGAAGAACTCCTGCACCGACGGATGGAACTTGAAGCCCTTGACCTTGTAGTCGGTGATCAATCGCCTTGCCGCGCGCACGACCTCGTCGCCGCGGTGCGGGTTGATGCTGGCGAAGGGAATCGCGACATCGCTGTGCTGGTGCGCGAGCTCGGCGATCTCCTCGTTGCTGATCTTGCGGCTCGGGTTCTTGCCGGCATCGACCGTGAAGACGACGAAGGCCAT
>VBCP01000613.1 GCA_005888925.1 Betaproteobacteria bacterium
CCATCCGAACACTTCGCCTTTCTTCAGCATGAACCCGCCGGGCGCCGTGCGTTCGCCGCGGCCGATGAGAAACTCGACGCGCCCGGAGTCCAGGACGTAAAAATCCTCTGCCGGATCGCCGGGACGATAGAGCATCGCGCCGGCCTCGTGGCTTTCCCGCTGGGCGAGCCCCGCCAATTTCTGCAGGATGGATGCATTTAAACCGTTGAACAGCTCCCCAACGTCGAGCGCGGTGCCTTCGGTGCCAAGATACAGCGCGTCGCCCTCGCGCGAGAGCGGATAGCGCTGCAGCGGCGCTTCGGCAATGCCGCGCGGCTCTCCGGTGCGGATGTCCCACTGCCAGAGGTGCATGTGGCAGGTGAGGGTCGAGCCGTCGAACAGGCCTTCGCACAGCGGCACGTCCTGGTGCGGGCACACGGCCTGGAAGCCGTAGAACTCGCCGCCGGCGTTCGCCACCACGAGCTTGAGCCCGCCGTCGGCCTCGCACTCCTTGAGCCCGTTCTCGGGAACATCCGCGACTTTGCAGACGAGGCGCCGGGCCATCAGGTGTACTTGTCGTAACGGATGTTGTCGGTGGTGAGCTTCGCTTCGAGCAGCAGCACGCGGATCGCCGCGTCGACCGCGGGCGGCGGACCGGCGACGTAAGCGCGCAGGTCCTGGTACTTCCCGGCCATGGCGCGCTTCGCCACCTCGTGCACCAGGCCCGTCTCGAAGCGCAGCTTCGGCCATGGCGTTTTTGCGGGCGCGACTTCCTCGGACAGCGCCACCGTGATGTCCACGTTGGAGAACCGGGAGAGCTCGTCCAGGAAGAAGGCGTCGCGCAACGTGCGCACGCCGAAGAACAGCCACCCGCGGTGCCGCTCGAAGTACCGCGCCTCCTGCGCGCGCACGAGGATCGACATCATGCCGGCGATGCCCGAGCCGCCGGCGATGAGGAGCACGTTCTTGCCGAGCGCCGGGTCGAAGGTCGCCTTGCCGAGCGGGCCGAAGGTTTCCACGCGCGCGCCGTCGCGCTTGCCGCCGAAGAGCCAGTCGCAGAAGCCGCCGTCGGGCTTGCGCTTGACGACGAAATCGAGGCTGCGGCCGCCACGCGCGAAGTTGCACATCGAGTAGCCGCGATAGCCGGCGATACCTTCGCAAGCGAGCAGCACGAACTGGCCGGCGTCGAACTCGCGCGGCTCCTCGAACTCGAGCGCGAAGCCCATCACGTCATGCGTGAGCATGCGCGGCTTGCGCAGCGTGCCGACCGCCTTCTGCGGCACGCAGGCGCCGGTCTCCACGGGATAGACGAACTTGGAGACTTCCAGCGTCAGCGCCTCTTCGGCGGCGCACTGGCACATCAGGAATTCGTTGGCCGCGGGCTTGACGAATTTCTTTCCCGGCGCTTCCGGCCAGCCGTCGCGCACGCGGCCCGACATGAGTGTCGCCTTGCAGGTGCCGCAGGTGCCGGTGGCGCATTCGTAGGGCAGGTCGATGCCGGCGCGCAGGCCCGCGTACAGCACCTTCTCTCCGGGGAGCGCCTCGAAGTCGTAGCCGCGGTTGCGGGCGTTCACCTGGATGCGCACGGGCTCAGAACGGGATGTGATAGCCGTAGCCGAGGAGTCGCGTTTCCAGCTTCACCACCCGGCGGGCGAGCTTCACCGCCGGCAGCTTGATGGTGTCGTGGAGGCGCCCGACGGCGAACAGCTCCGTCGCGCCGCCGTCGAGCTGCGTGCGGAACACCTGCAGCGCCGAAACCACGTGGGCTTCGCTGCCGTTCGCGTCGACGGTGTACACCGTCGCATGGCGCGTGATCGGCGAATGGTCACTGTTGTGCTTCGGCAGGTTAGTGAAGAGCGTCTCCATGCCTTTGCGATCGTGGTCGAGCCACACCATGTCGCGCCGGATCTCGGGGCTGTGGGTGGTGATGCTGTAGCGGAACTCCGCGTCGCAGAGATCGAGGAACGCCTTGAAATCGCGCGCGTCGAGCGCAAGGCAGGAGCGGTAGACGAGCTCCTCGATCGCCTGGCGTTGTTCGGATTTCATCGCTAGGCCGCGGCGCGCACCGGATCGTAGGCGGGACGTCCCATGCGCTTCGACCACTCGGCGTAGTAGTGGCGCATGCCCACCTCGTCGTGGATGGTGCTCGCTTCCTCGCGCCCCTGGATCACGTAGCGGCTGTCGGTGCCTTTGCGCATCGCGCGTCCCTGGCCCGTGACGCCGAGGAGATCCTCGTGCAGGTTGCGGCCGAAGGGGCCCCAGATCATGTTGTGGTCGAAGACGCGCTGCGCGCGCTCTTCCGCCGTGTCGCTCTTCAGGCCGAGGCCGCGGAACTCGATCAGCACCTCGTTCGGCGAGAGGGGCACGGAGGTGTCGATGCGCATCACCGAGGTGCGCAGGTTGTAGGTCATGCCGGGGAAGAGATCGACCATGTACCAGCCGCCGCGCGCCATGCCGGGCCAGCCGACCGCGCGTTCCTTCGAGCCGTCGTACTTGTCGTACTGGATTTGCATCGAGCCGACGGTGGCGTGGCCGTTCGGGAACGGCGTGTACTTGCGCTCGTAGTAGCCGGGCTGGAGCATCCCGGTGATGCGGTTAAAGTAGTGCAGGAAGTCGTGATAGAACTCGCTGTTGGTGTCGTGCCACAGCTTGAAGTTGGTGCGCACGTGCGCCTTGTGGAAGTGGAACACCTCCATCGGCTGCTGCATGTACGGCTCGAGAATGTCCATCGCGCCGCCGACGAAGTCCCGCAGGGACGGCGCATCGTCGGTGATATTGACCCAGACGAAGCCGCCGAAGGCCACCTCGCAGCGCACTTCGCGCATCGCCGCGTCTTCTTTGCAGAAGCGATCCTGGTAGCCCTGCTCGGCGCGCGAGATCTCGACGCAGTTGCCGCGCGAGTCGAACGACCACTGGTGGAAGATGCAAGTCATGCGCTTGGCGTTGCCCGACGGGTCGTAGAGGATGGTGTTGCCGCGGTGCGGGCAGATGTTGTAGAAGGCGCGCACTCTTGCGTCCTCGCCGCGGATGATGATCAGCGGCACGCCCGCCGGATGCGTGGCGAGGCGGTAGTCATACGGCGCGGGCAGCTCGGATTCGTGGCAGGCGATGACCCAGGCCGGCTTGAATAGCTTTTCCTTTTCCTCGGCAAAAATCTGCTCATCGGTGTAGATGCGCGAGTCGACGAAATGACTCGCGGGGAACTTCGGCGTGGCGTTCCATTGCGCGGCGGTCTTGCTCATCGAGATCTCCTTCTGCCTCCGGATTCTGGGCCCCCGGCGGCGCGCGCCGCAAGATTTCCCGGGCCTATCGAAATGCTTCTTTTGGAAA
>VBCP01000138.1 GCA_005888925.1 Betaproteobacteria bacterium
GCCTCGTACAAGACGGAAGTCCATCCGACGGTCGTCTGGGCGAAGTTCCAGGCGATGGCGGAAGGCACGCGGCTCGCGAACCAGCAACTTGGGAGCAGATCGTGAACAGAAACGGCATCGGGCAAGCCGTGCGCCGGGTCGAGGATCAGCGTTTCCTCACCGGCCGCTCGCGCTATGTGGACGACATCCAGCTGCCGCACATGCTGCATGGCGCGGTCGTCATGTCGCCGCACGCCCACGCGCGCATAAAAGGCATTGACGCCAGTGCGGCGCAGGCGATGCCCGGCGTGCATCTCGTGCTCACCGGAGCGGATGCGAAGAAGGAGAACCTCGGCGGCATCCCGCCGCTTTTCATGCCCGAGGACATGGGCGGGCCGAAGGGCTATCGCACATTCCGGCCGCTGCTCGAGCCGACGAAGGCGCGCTACGTCGGCGATCGCATCGCGTTCGTCGTCGCCGACACACCCGAGCTGGCGCGCATCGCCGCGGAGCTGGTGGAGATCGACTGGGAGCCGCTGCCGGCGGTGGTGAACGTCGAGGATGCGGCGAAGGAGGGCGCGCCGAAGGTCTGGGACGACAACGCGGCGGGCAATCTTGCGTTCCCGCTGATGATGGGAAACAAGGAGGCGACCGAGGCGGCGTTCGCGAAGGCCAAGCACACGGTCTCGGTCCGCCTGTACAACAACCGCATCACGGCCAATGCAATGGAGCCGCGGGCCTGCATCGGTGATTTTGCAAATGATTCTTTCACGCTCTATACCAGCAGCCAGAACCCGCATGGCGTGCGCTCGATCCTCGCTGGCCCGGTATTCAAAATTCCTGAAATAAAACTCAGGGTGATAGCCCCAGACGTCGGCGGCGGCTTCGGCATGAAGGGCGACATCTATCCCGAGGACGGGCTGGTCCTCTGGGCGTCGCGCAAGCTGCGCCGTCCCGTGAAGTGGGTGGCGACGCGCACCGAATCGCTCCTCGGCGACAACCATGGTCGGGACCAGCTCATCAGCGCCGAGATGGCGCTCGACGACAACGGCAAGATCCTCGGCCTCCGCGCGCAGGCGCTGCACGCAGTGGGCGCATACGTGACCAACGCGGGCGTGGTGCCGGTGTTGTGCGCGCTGCGCAACATCCCGAACGTCTACGTGGTGCCCGCGATGCTGGTGGCGAGCAAGGCGACGTTCACGCACAGCACGCCGCTCGGGCCTTACCGCGGCGCCGGCCGCCCGGAGGCCTCCTACGTGATCGAGCGGCTGATGGACGAGGCGGCGCGCAAGCTCGACATGGACCCGGTGGAGCTGCGCCGGCGCAATTACATCCCGCCGAGCGCCATGCCCTACAACACGACTGCCGGCTGGACCATCGGCGCGGCCGTGGGCTGGACCTACGACTCTGGCGATTTCGCCAGGCTCACCGATCGGACGCTCGAGCTGGCCGACTGGAACGGCTATGCGCCGAGAAAGAAAGCGAGCGAGGCCAAGGGCCGCCTGCGCGGGCGCTCGCTCATCTATTACCTGGAAGACTCCGGCGTCTTCAACGAGCGCATGGAGCTGCGCTTCGATCCGAGCGGCATGGTGACCATCGTCGCCGGCACGCATTCGCACGGACAGGGACACGCGACGACCTATGCGCAGCTCGTCTCCGACTGGCTCGGCGTGCCGTTCGAGAACGTTCGGCTGGTGCAGGGCGACACCGATGCGGTCGCCTTCGGCCGCGGCACCTATGCTTCACGCAGCGCGATGCTCGGCGGCTCGGCGCTGAAGGGCGCGGCCGACGCCATCATCGAGAAGGCGAAGGCGATGGCGGCGCACCTCCTGGAAGCCGCGGGCACCGATCTGGAATTCAAGGAAGGCAAATTCACCGTCGCCGGCACCGACCGCTCGATCCCGCTCACGGATGTGGCCAAGGCGTTCTATCGCCCGGTCGGGCCGACGACGAAGTTCGGCACCGGCCTCGACGCGAGCGGATCGTCGGACGTGCCGCCGACCTTTCCGAACGGCTGCCACGCCTGCGAGCTGGAGATCGACCCGGACACGGGCGAGGTGTTCATCGATCGCTATGCGGTGGTCGACGACGTCGGCCGCGTGATCAACCCGATGATCTGCCACGGGCAGATCGAGGGCGCGCTCGCCCAGGGCATCGGCCAGGCGCTGATGGAGAACGTCGCCTTCGACCGCGAGTCCGGCCAGATGCTCTCGGCGAGCTTCACCGACTACGCGATGCCGCGCGCCGCCGACCTGCCGCTGCACTACGAGCTCGACTTCATCGACGTGCCGGCGAAGACCAATCCGCTCGGCGTGAAAGGCATCGGCGAGGCCGGCTGCGTCGGCGCGCCGCCGGCGGTGATGAACGCGATCCTCGATGCGCTGCGGCCGCGCGGCGTGCAGCACCTGGACATGCCGGCCACGCCGCGGCGGGTGTGGGAGGCGTTGCAAAAGGCAAGGTGAAGGTCGAGCGCGTCACGTTCCTGGGCGCCGACGGGCAGAAGCTCGCCGCTCGCCTGGATGCGCCCGATGATGTGCCCGCCGCCTATGCATTGTTCGCCCATTGCTTCACCTGCGGAAAGGACGTGTTCGCCGCAAGCCGGATCGCCAAGCAATTGACCGAGCATCGCATCGCGGTATTGCGCTTCGACTTCACCGGGCTTGGCGCAAGCGAAGGCGAGTTCGCCAACACCAATTTTTCATCGAACGTGGCGGACCTGGTCGCCGCCGCGGTGCATTTGCGCCAAGCCTATAGCGCGCCGGCGATACTGATCGGCCATAGCCTCGGCGGCGCGGCCGTCCTGGCGGCTGCCGGCGACATCGCGGAGTCAAAGGCGGTGGTGACCATCGCCGCGCCGAGCGACCCGAGGCACGTCATTGGCCTCTTCCGCCAGAGCATTGCGCAGATCGAAGCGCAGGGCGAAGCCGAGGTGCTGCTCGAGGGACGGCCCTTCAAGATCAAGCGGCAGTTCCTGACGGATGCCGCAGAGCAAAACCTCGTCTCAAAGATCGCGCAGTTGCGCTGCGCGCTGCTCATCATGCATTCGCCGCGCGACACGACGGTCGACATCGAGAACGCCACGCGTATCTTCATGGCGGCTAAACACCCGAAGAGCTTCGTCTCCCTCGATAACGCGGACCACCTGCTGACGGCGAGGGAGGACGCGATCTACGCTGCGGACCTCATTGCGGCATGGGTGGTGCGCTACCTTCCGCAGAAAGGGTAGTGCGCACCGCGAGCCCCGACTTGACCGCCAGGGTCACCGGGGTCTTCTCGCAGACGTCAGCCAACTTCGCCTGCTGCTCCGCGCTGAGCTCGCCGGAGAGCATCACCCGGCGCTCGATGCTCGGCGTGCCTTCCTTCGATTGGCGCAGCGCGAGCGACACCGCGACCGCGCCAATGTCCCATCCCTTGCGCTCGGCGTACATGCGCAGTGTGATCGACGTGCAGGCGCCGAGGCCGGAAAGCAAATATTCGAATGGCATCGGCCCCGCGTCAGCACCGCCGCGCACCGGACGCTCGTCGGCCAGCAGCTCGTGCCGGCCGCAACGCAGGCTCTGCCGGTAGTTCGGATCCCCGGCGGCGCCGAGCACGCTGCATTTCGCGATGACCATCTCGCCTTGCATCTTCATCCCCTCACGCGGAGAACCAGCTTGCCGCGCAGATGGCGGCCTTCGCTCACGCGATGCGCCTCGCCCGCTTTGGCGAGCGGATATTCGGTGATCTCGGGCAGCGGCACTGCGCCCTGCGTCACCAGCGCGGCCACACGATCCAGATGCGCGCGATCGCGGTCCACCTTCGGGCGCAACGAGGTGACGTCTGGCCTTGGCGAGGGCGCTGCGGCGCCCACCGCAACCGAAGCGAGGCGCCCGCCTTGACGCAGCACCGCAAAGCTCTTGGCCGTGACGTCGCCGCCGACGGTATCGAATACCGCGTCAACGCCCTTCACGATTTTGGTGAAGTCCTGCGTGCGGTAGTCGATCACCTCGTCGGCGCCGAGCTTGCGCACATAGTCATGGTTCGCCGCGCTCGCGGTGGCAATAACGCGGGCGCCGAGGTGCTTTGCGAGCGCGATGGCGAAGCCGCCCACCCCGCCCGCGCCGCCCTGGATCAGGATCGTCTCGCCGCGCTTCAGTTTCAGCGTGTCCTCGAGGGACACCAGCGCGGTGAGCCCGGTCAGCGCCACCGCTGCGCATTGCACGTGGCTCAGCTTCTCCGGCTTGCGGGCGACGATCGCCTCGCGGATGGCGATCTTTTCGGCGTACGCGCCTTCGCGCGGCACCTCGCAGACGCCGAACACCGCATCGCCGGGCTTGAAGTCGCCCGCGCTCTTGATCACGACGCCGGAGAAGTCGCGCCCCGGCACATGCGGAAATTCCATCTTCGCCCCGTAATGCCCGCCGCGCATCTTCCAGTCGGCGGCGTTGATACTCGTCGCGTGGATCTCGACGAGCACTTCGCCGGCTGCGGGAACGGGGTCGGGCAGCTCGCCGTACTCGAGGACTTCGGGGCCGCCGTAGCGGCGAAAGAAGGAGGCCTTCACAAACCTTGCTACTTAAACAGCTCGCTTAGGTCGACAGCGAAGCTCGAGCGCTCCATTAGCCCTTGTGGGCCGTGGAACTCGCAGCGCTTCGATTTGAGGTAAAGGATCCAGACCTCCTTGGCGCCGGCGCCGAAGTACGCCGCGGTCTTCTCCTGCAGTTCCTTGTCCGAATTCGAGGGTGAGGCCACTTCGACGCAGATGTCCGGGGCGTGCATCAAAGGAGTCTCACCGCGATGTCGCTTGACGAATTCCGCGCTCGCCCAGGCAGCGTCCGTAACGAAGATGCCCTCGGCGGTAACTACGGCTACCTCGCCGAATACCTCGCCGCCGAGCGTTCCGAGTCGGTGGCATAGGCGGCCTTGAACCAGTCCATGGTACGTGCTCGGTGGGGTCATCAGAACGCGGCCCCAGGTATCGAGCTCGATCTTTCCCGGCAGGTTCGCGAAGCACGGGTCGTCGCAAAGATCGCGATACCGCACTGGTCCATGACTTTCATTCTACGCGTCCTCCCATTGCGACCCAACGCTCATCCCGCCCGGGAGTTGACAATACAATCCGCGCATGAAGATCGACATCTACAACCATGTCCTGCCGCGCGCGTACCTCGACTTAGTGAAGCAGCACTCTAAGGAGCCCGGCATGGTGAAGCGGATGACGAGCATCCGCATGCTGTGGGACATGGAGCACAGGGTGGCGATGTTGCGCGAGAAGTTTCCGGACGTGCAGCAGGTGCTGACGCTCGGGCTGCCGAGCCCCGAGCTGCTCGGCGATGGCGCGCATTCGCCCGAATACGCGCGCGTGGCGAACGACGGCATGGCCGAGATGTGCCGCAAGTGGCCCAAGGAATTCCCCGCGTTCGTCGCCTCGCTGCCGATGAACAATCCGAAGGCGGCGCTCGAGGAGATGGATCGCGCGATCAATCAGCTCGGCGCCCGCGGCATCCAGATCATCACCAGTGTCGCGGGACGGCCGCTCGATGAAGCTGATTTTTTCCCGGTGTTCGAGCGCATCGCCAATCACCATGACCGCCCGGTATGGATGCATCCGGCTCGTCCAGGCTCGCGCGCCGATTATCCGGGCGAGCCGACGTCCAAGTACGAGATCTGGCAGGTGCTCGGCTGGCCCTTCGAGACCAGCGTCGCGATGGCGCGCATTGTGTTCTCCGGCCTGCTCGAGAAGCTGCCGAAGCTTCGCATCATCACGCACCACTGCGGCGGCATGATCCCCTACTTCGCCGGGCGTGCAGAGACGCTATGGGCGCAGCTGGGCGCGCGCTCCGCAGACGGCGATGAAGCCGAGGTGCTCAAGCGGCTGAGCAAACCGCCGATCGAATACTTCAAGATGTTCTACGGCGACACGGTGCTCGGCGGCGCCGCCGCGCCGCTGGCGTGCGGGATCGCGTTTTTCGGCGTGGATAAAGTGGTGTTCGCGAGCGACTGCCCGTTCGATCCCGAGGGCGGACCGATGTTCATCCGCGAGGGCATCCGCTCGATCGAGGAGCTCGGCCTCCCGGAGGGCGACAAGCGTAAGATCTACTTCGGCAACGCGCAGCGCCTCCTCAGGTTGCATTGATGAACAAGCGTGAATTTCTCGCCGCTCTTGCGGCATTCAGCGCAGCACCGTTATGGGCGCAGGCACCGGCGCGCGGGCAGCGCATCGACGTGCACCACCACGTCGTGCCGCCGGAGTATCTGGCGGCGATCGCCGGGCGCCGCGACAACCGGGTGCCCGACTGGTCGCCCGCGCGCTCGCTCGAGGAGATGGACCGGGCGGGCATCGGCACGGCGATGCTGTCGCTGGTGCAGCCCGGCGTCTGGTTCGGCGACGTGGCGGAAGGCCGGCGCCTGGCGCGCATGGCCAACGACTATGCCGCGCGCCTCGTGCGAGACCGTCCCGGCCGCTTCGGCCTCTTCGCCACCATTCCGCTGCCGGATACGGAAGGAAGCCTGAAGGAAATCGAGTACGCCTACGACACGCTAAAGGCCGACGGCATCGCACTGATGACCAGCTACGGCGAGCGCTGGCTCGGCGATGCTTCGTTCGCGCCCGTGTGGCAGGAGCTCGACCGTCGGAAGAGCGTGATCTACACGCATCCGACGCAGGTGAGCTGCTGCCGCAATC
>VBCP01000139.1 GCA_005888925.1 Betaproteobacteria bacterium
TGCCCTCGCTGTGCGCCTCGACGCGCCCCTGGTGCAGCTCGACCAGCCGCTTGACCAGCGTGAGGCCGATGCCGAGGCCGCCCTGGCTGCGATCGAGGCCGCGCTCGCCCTGCACGAAGAGCTCGAACACGCGCGGCAGGAGCTCGGGCTCGATGCCGCTGCCGTTGTCCTCGACCGTGATGGTGGCGACGCCTTCGCCGGCCATGGCGGCAAGCCGGATGCGCCCGCCCTCGCCGGTGTACTTGGAAGCGTTGTTCAGCAGGTTGGCGACCACCTGCGAGAGGCGCGCGAAGTCGCCGAGCAGCCACACCGGGCGCGCGCTCACTTCGACCGAAAGGCGCTGCTCGCGCGCGTCGATCATCGGGCGCACCGTCTCGACGCTGTGCGCGATGATCTTCGAGAGCTCGACCGGCTCCTTCTTCAGGACGATCTTGCCCTGGCTGATGCGCGACACATCGAGCAGCTCGTCGACCAGGCGCGCGAGGTGGGTCACCTGCCGGTCGATCACGTCGCGCGCCATGGTGACGCGCTGCTCGGGCGAGCCGACGCGGCGCATCAGCTCCACGGCGTTGCGGATCGGTGCGAGCGGGTTGCGCAGCTCGTGCGACAGCATGGCGAGGAACTCGTCCTTGCGCCGGTTCGCGTCCTGCAGCTCCTCCTCGGCCTGCCGCGAGCGCGCGATCTCGCGCTTGAGACTCCGGTAGAGGCGCGCATTGTCGAGCGCGATCGCCGCCCGCCCGGCCACTTCCTCGAGCATGTCGCGGTCGCGCGGCGCGCGTCCGGCGTAGCCGAGCGCCAGCGCACCGACAGTGCGCTCGCCGACCTGCAGCGGCAGGCAAAGGGTGGCGGCGAGCCCCGCTTCCTCGCCCTGCTCGAGCACCACCGGCTGCGCCAGCACCGCCTTCATCGCCGAGGCGAGCGGCGGCGGCACGAATTCCGACGATGGCGCACTGATGGTCTGGAATTTGCCCGGCTCCTTCTCCACCGTGAGCGCCGCGACATCGCAGACGTGCGGCACCACCAGGTCGAGCAGGCGCCGCATGCCCTGCTCGAGATCGAGCGACGCGCCGAGCTCCTGGCGCGTGCGCTGCTGCATCTGGAACAGCTCGACGAACACTTTCACCTTGCTGCGCAGCACATCGGGCCGCACCGGCGAGAGGATGTAGTCGACCGCGCCGAGCGAGTAGCCCTGCGCGGTCTGCATCTCGTCGGCGTAGGCCGTGATGAAGATGATGGGCGTGTGCGCCGATTTCTTGTACTGCCGGATCAGCTTCGCCGTCTCGAGGCCGTCGATGTCGGGCATGTTGACATCGAGCAGGATCACCGCGAACTCGCGGTGCAGCACCTCGCGCAGCGCTTCCGAGCCCGAGCGCACCATCACCAGGTTCTGCCCGAACTCGCGGTGCAGCACCTCGCGCAGCGCTTCCGAGCCCGAGCGCACCATCACCAGGTTCTGCCCGAGCTCCTCCAGGATGCTGCTGAAGACCAGCAGCTTCTCGGGCAGGTCGTCGACTACAAGGATGTTGGCTTGTTCTTCGCTCATCTAGCGATGCAGCCAGCCGCGCAGCACCGACAGCAGGTGCAGGCGATCGACCGGCTTCGACAGGTAGTCCCAGGCGCCCGCCTCGATGCACTTCTCGCGGTCGCCCTTCATCGCCTTCGCCGTGACCGCGATGATCGGCAGGTCGGAGCCGCGCTCGAGCTTGCGGATCTCCTTGATGGTGGTGATGCCGTCCATCTCGGGCATCATGATGTCCATCAGCACGATGTCGATGTGCGCGTCGCGGCGCACGATGTCGATCGCCTCGCGGCCGTTGTTGGCCGAGACCACCTCCATGCCCTCCTCGTCGAGCACCGTGGCGAGCGCGAAGATGTTGCGCATGTCGTCGTCGACCACGACATCGAGGCGGTGCTGCGGTGGACGAAGAAGTAGACGTAGTCCAGCAGCCGCTCCATGGTGCGCGCCTCGCGCAGCGCGAACGCGCCCTTCCAGCGCGTCAGCATCTGGTCGCCCTTCGCGCCGTAGAACACGATCGGCAGCATGCGCATCACCGGCTTCTGCTCGAGCGCGTCGAGCACGTCCTGCGGCCCGAGGTCGCTCACCGTCTCGTCGACCACCAGGCAGTCGATCGCGGTGGTCTTGAGGATGCGCATCGCCTCCTCGCGCGACCACGCCACCAGCATGCCGATGTCGGCCGCGCCGAGGCGCTCGATCACTTCGCCGCGCGTCGTGCCGTCGGGCATCATCAAGAGCACCTGCCGGGCGCCGCGGGTGACGAAGTCGCGCAGCTGCTCGATCGCCTGGTCGACCAGATCCCGCGAGGTGAGCGGCTTGGCGATGAAGCCGATGGCGCCCGAATTGAGCGCGCGGTCCCGTGCGTCATCCGTGCTGACCACGCAGACCGGGATGTGGCGCGTGGCGAGGTCCGACTTCAGCCGCTCGAGCACCCGCCAGCCCTGCATGTCGGGCAGGTAGATGTCGAGGGTCATCACGGCCGGCTGGTACTCGCGGATCATCGCGAGCGCCGCCGCGCCGGTGGTGCTCACCACGCCCTTCAGGCCTTTCTGCCGCGCCGCATCCAGCAGGATCTTGGCGAAGCCGATGTCGTTCTCGACGATCAGCACCACGCGGTCGCCGGGCTGGATGTCCTCGCGATCGTCGTTCGCCTCGTTGGCAAACTGGAACTCCGGCTCCTCTTCCACCGCGACCTGCTCGACTGCGAGCGCTGCCTGCGGCTGCGCCTTCTCGGGCTCGACAAGCGGCCGCGGCCGCGGCGAGCGCGCCGGCGAGTAGTTGAGCGGCAAGTAGAGCGTGAATGCGCTGCCCGCGCCCGGCGCGCTGACCAGCCGGATCTCGCCGCCGAGCAGCTTGGAGAGCTCGCGCGAGATCGCCAGGCCCAGGCCGGTGCCCCCGTATTTTCTGGAGGTGGAACCATCCGCCTGCTGGAACGCCTCGAAAATGATCTGCTGCTTCTCGGTCGAGATGCCGATACCGGTGTCGCTCACCTTGAAGGCGATGACGTGCTCGGCGCCTTCCAGCGATTCGGCATCGGCCGACCAGCCCGAGATCGCCGGGCCGATCGTGATCGACACGTTGCCGACATGCGTGAACTTGAACGCGTTCGACAGCAGGTTCTTGATGATCTGCTGCAGGCGCTTGATGTCGGTGACCATGATCTTCGGCAGCGCCGCGTCGAGATTGACGCGGAAGTCGACCTTCTTGGTATCGGCCACGTGCCTGAAAGTGCGCTCGACATAACGCTGCAGGTCGTCGAAGCGCAGCTCGGAAGGCTCCACCGCCACCGTGCCGGACTCGATCTTCGACAGGTCGAGAATGTCGGCGATCAGCGCAAGCAGCTCGTTGCCCGAGCCGTGGATGGTCTTCGCGAACTCCACCTGCTTCGGGTTGAGGTTGCCATCGGTGTTGCGCGAGAGCTGGTCCGACAGGATCAGCAGGTTGTTGAGCGGCGTGCGCAGCTCGTGCGACATGTTGGCCAGGAATTCCGACTTGTATTTGGATGTCAGGGCCAGCTGCGCGGCCTTCTCTTCCAGCGCCTGCCGCGCGAGCTCCACCTCGCGGTTCTTGCGCTCGACCTCCTCGTTCTGGTGCGCCAGGAGGCGCGCTTTTTCCTGCAGCTCCTCGTTGGTCTGCTGCAACTCGACGGCGAGGGACTGCGACTGCTTGAGCAGGTTCTCCGTCCGGGTGTTCGCCTCGATCGTGTTGATCACGATACCGATCGACTCGGTCAGCTGATCGAGGAACGCCTGGTGGGCCGGATTGAAGCGCTCGAGCGACGCGAGCTCGATCACGCCGCGCACGTCGCC
>VBCP01000614.1 GCA_005888925.1 Betaproteobacteria bacterium
TGGATCCAGGGCTTTGCCGCGGCTGCGAGATCGGGCGCGGGCATCGTCGGCGCGCGCAGCAGGCCCGAGCGCTCGGCGTGCGCCTGCGCTGCGCGCAGCGCGCGGTGGGCCACCTCGACCGGCGTCATGCAGCGCAGCCGGTTGAGGCGCCAGCGCAGCGAGCGCTTCAGCTTTGGCGGTACGTCCGGTGCCAGATTTCGAGGTTCAGAAGCGTCCACAGTATCTCTTCGTGGTTGCGCCGGACGGCAAGATGTTCGTCCAGCAGGCGATCGAGAACTTTACCGTCGTAATAGGCGCGGGTCAGGCAGCCCGGGCCGCGCAGCTGGTCAACCAGGAGCTCGCGCATCTCCCCGCGGAAAAGGTCGCCGAGCGGGATGCGGAAGCCGGCCTTGCGCGGCTTGATCCCGGCGTCGGCGATCAGGCGCTGGTCGGCCTGCCGCAGGATGCACTTGGTCGACAGTCCCCGCACGCGCGCCGCGTCGGGCAGCGTCGAGACGTATTCGGCGAGCCGGTGATCGAGGAACGGCGTGCGCAGCTCGAGCGAGGCCGACGCCGTCATGCGGTCGGAGCGCTCGAGCAGGTTGTCGGCGAGCCACCCTACTTGTTCGTAGTAGAGGATGCTGCGCAGCGCGGTCAATTTGTCCTCCGCTGCGCCCTTCGGGTCGGCGACGGGGATGACGAACAGGCCGTTCACCCTGCGCGGGCTGGGCGCGAAGCCGCGCAGGAACGTGTGGCGGCGATAGCCGCCGAGGATCTCGTCGCCGCCGTCGCCGGAGAGCGCGACCTTCACTTTGCGCGACGCCTGGCGCGCGAGCAGGTGCAGCGCGACGTCGGCCGGCCGGGAGACCGGCGCGTCGCGGCTCGCGACAAGCTGCGGCAGGTTCGCGAGCACGTCACGCCGCTCGAGCACGATCTCGTTGTGCTGGGTGCCGAAGTGCTTCGCGACGCGCGCGGCGGCGGCAAGCTCGCTCCTCTTGTCGTCGGCGAAGCCGGCCGAGAAGGTGGTGACGTATTCGTTGTGGCTCTTCACCAGGGCGACGATCGCCGCCGAGTCGTAGCCGCCCGAGAGCAGCACCCCCACGGGGCGCGTGCTGTCCATGTGGAGCTGGACCGCTTCGTCCAGGCGCTCGATGAAGCCGTCGAGGGGCTTGCCCGGCGCGCGCTTCTGCGCCGCCTCGCCGTCCGGCGGGCTCCAGTAGCGCGTCTCGCGCAGGCTGCCGAATTGCCAGAGCGCATAGGTGCCCGGCGCGAGCTTGCGCACGCCCGCGATCAGCGTGTGCGGCCCGCGCACGTAGCGCTGCGCGAGGTAATCGCCGACCGCCGCCACGTCGACCTCGGCCTTGACGCCGGGCGCGCGGACCAGCGCTTTGACCTCCGATGCAAAGAACAGCGCCGCGCCGGCCTGGTGCAGGTGCAGCGGCTTCTGCCCGAAGCGGTCGCGCGCGAGCATCAGGCGCTCCTTGCTCGCGTCCCACACGGCGAACGCAAAGGCGCCGCGCAGCTGCTTCACCACTTCCTTGTCCCAGTGCTGGTAGGCGCGCAGCAGGAGCTCGGCGTCGGTCTTGCTCTTGAACTGGTAGCCGCGCTTCGCGAGCTGGGTACGCAGATCGCCCGCGTTGAGAATGGCGCCGTCGAGCGCTAGCGAGATGCCGCTCGTGGGGTCGCTGAGCGAAGCGGCGAGCACCACGGCGCGCCGCGGATGGCGGTCGATCACGGCGGAGAGCGCCTCGCCATCGCTGCGATGGCCGAGCGCCTCCATCATCGGCGCGAGCGCGCGCGGATCGAACGCACCCGACGTCGTTGCCCAGCCGGCTAGGCCGCACATGCGAGCCTCGCCTCCTGCAGGACCGGACTGCGGTACTGGCGGTGCCAGATCTCGAGCGTGAGCAGCGTCCAGAGCAGCTTGTCGTGCGTCTGCACGCCCCGGGTGTGCTCGTCGAGCACGCGGTCGAGCACCGCGGCGTTGTAGTAGCCGCGCGTCAGCGAGCCGCTCGCGCGCAGGTGATCGTAGAGATAGTCGCGCATGCCGCCGGTGAACCACTGGGTGATCGGCACGGTGAAGCCGACCTTGGTGCGCTCGGGGATCTCGCGCGGCAGGAGCGAGCGCGCGACCTCGCGCAAGACACGCTTCCTCCTCAGCTCGTCGACGCGCCAGTGGTCGGGCAGCGCCGCGGCGAACTCCACCAGCTTGTGATCCAGAAACGGCACGCGCGCCTCGATCGAGGCGGCCATGGTCATGCGGTCGCCGCGCTCGAGCAGGTTGTCGGGCAGCCAGCTCGTCTGGTCGAAGTACAGCATGCGCCGCAGCGGGCTCGCGTCCGGATGCGAATCGAACGGCGGCAGGTCGTCGCGCACCTCGCGCTCGTGCACGCGCAGGCGCGAAAGCTCGCGCCGCTGGGCGAAGTCCATGGCGCCGAACCAGCGCACGTAGCGCTCGTGCCAGTCCTCGCAGTTCAGGCTCGCCACCGCGATCTTCAGGTCGCGGAAGCGGAACGGCAGGTGCTGCACCAGCGGCGCGGCGAGCTGCCGCAGGCGGCGCGGCACGCTCCAGTACATCCATGCCAGGCACTCGGCGACGTGCTTGCGGTAGCCGCCAAGCACCTCGTCCGAGCCTTCGCCGGTGAGCACCATCTTCACGGTGCGCGAGGCCTCGCGCGAGAGCATGAAGATGGCGATGTCGGAAGGCTCGGAGACCGGCGCATCGCGCGCCGCCACGAGCTGCGGCAGGTAGTCGATGAAGTCGCGGGGCGTGACCACCATCTCGTGGTGCTCGGTGCCGAACTGCTGCGCGACCCTCGCGGCGTGCGACAGCTCGCTATGGCGATCGCCGTCGAAGCCGACGGAGAAGGTCTTGACCTTCGAGCAGTGGCGCGTCATCAGCGCCACGATCACGCTCGAGTCGAGCCCGCCGGACAGATAGGCGCCGAAGGGGACGTCGCTCACCATCTGCAGCTCGACCGACTCGCCGAGCTGCGCGAGGAAGGCGGCCGGCGTGTCGCGGTTGGCGAGCGCCGATCCCTTGGTGCGCGGAAATTTGTCCGGCGGCGTCCAGTAGCGGATCTCCTGCAGGTGGCCGCGGTGCCAGATCGCCACGCTCGCCGGCGGCAGCTTGCGGATCGCGGCGAGCAGCGTGCGCGGGCCGGGCACGTAGCGGTAGGCGAGGTAGTCCCAGACCGCCGAAAGATCGACCTCGCGCGTGATGCCGGGGAGCGTGAGCAGCGCCTTGATCTCGGAGGCGAAGTAGAGCGCGCCGTTCGCTTCGTAGAGATAGAGCGGCTTCTCGCCGAAACGGTCGCGCGCGAGGAACAGGCGCTCGGCGCGCGCATCCCACACGGCGAAGGCGAACTGGCCGCGCAGGCGGTGCACACACTGCGTGCCCCACTGCTGGTAGGCGCGCAGCAGCACCTCGGTGTCGGAGTCGCGCTCGAAGCGGTGGCCGTGGTTCTCGAGCTCGGCGCGCAGCTCGCGGAAGTTGTAGATCTCGCCGTTGAAGGTCAGCGCGAGCCCGGCTTCGTCGTCGCGCATCGGCTGGCGCGAGCCGTTCGGATCGATGATCGCGAGGCGGCGATGCCCCAGCGCCACGCGGTAGGCGCCGCGCTCGGCGCTATAGAAGCAGCTCCCGGCGCCGTCGGGTCCGCGGTGGTACAGGGCATCGAGCATGGGTTGCAGCGCGCGCTCTTCCGGAGCGCTCGCTGTCGGTGCCACCCATCCTGCAATGCCGCACATGGTCCGCCTCTAAGTGGCTATCTTGGGAGCGCGCGCCGCGCACAGCCCCCAGTAAAGCTGCGAGAAGTCGCGCGCCACGCGCTCGATCGAGTAGACAGCGGCGATATGCTTGCGGCAGGCCGCGCTCATGCGCGCGAGTGCGGCGCGGTCCTGCGCGAGCTTGCCGATCGCCTGCGCGATCGCCTCGGCGTCGCGCGGTGCGACGAACAGGCCGTGCTCGCCGTCCGCCACCACGTCGGGAATCGCGCCGACCGGCGTGACGATCGGCACGACGCCCGCCGCCATCGCCTCGAGCAGCGAGTACGGCAGTCCTTCGGCGTAGCTCGCGAGCGTGAGCGCGTCGGCCTGCGAAAGGAGCTGCGCCTTGTGCTCGCCGTAGGCCGCGCCCACGAAGCTCACTTCCCTCGTCAGCGCCGCCTCGCGCACGTATTGCCGCAGGCGCGGCTCCTCGGGGCCGTTGCCGGCGATGACCAGGCGCGCGTTGATGCCGCGGCTTCGCGCGAGACGCAGCGCCTCGATGGTCTCGAGCAGCCCCTTCGCCGGCACCAGGCGGCCGATATAGATGAGCCGCAGCGGCGCGCCAGCCTCGGAAGCGGGCCGGTTGTAGCGCAAGTAGGGCCGGCAATCGATGCCATTGGGCACCAGCGCGACCGCCTGCGCGGGAGCGGCGCCGCGGAACACGCCGAGCTGCGAGCGTGAAAGCACCACGACCACGTCCGGCCATCGCAGCGCGCGGCGCACGAAGGCGCCCGGGACGCGGCTTTTCGCCACGAACTCCTCCAACCGGCCGCCGTGCACCTGGTAGAGCACGCGGGCGCCGCAAAGCTTGGCGGCGAGCACATAGGCGAAGTCGCGCCAGTAGGCCTTGGCGTTGAGCGAGGTATTGACATGCACGAGCCCGGCGCCATGGCGCGCGATCGCGGCGGCGAGCGCGAGCGGGCTCAGCGCGAGGCGCGCAATGCGCCCGAGCAGGCCTTCGTTGCGTCCCTCGCTGCCGACCTGGAAATGCACCAGGTCAAAGCGGCTCGAGAGCCGCGAGCCGAGCAGGCTGTTCAGGTGCGTGGTGACGCCGCTGATCGCCTCGCGGCTCGGCCCGAGCAGCAGGACGACGTGGCGCTTCACGCGGCTTTTCTGAGCGGGACCTGGCGCACGCGCGGCGCGCGCTCGGTGCTCGCGCTGACGCCGAGTGATTCGTACAGATTCTCCAGCACCGACAGCGCCCGCTCGGGCGCAAAGCGCGCCCTTGCGGTCTCGCGTGCCGCTGCGCCCACGCGTGCGGCGAGCTCGCGGTCGATCAGGAGCCGCCTGAGCGCGCGCTCGAGGCCCGCCTTGTCGCCCGGCGCCACGAGAAAGCCGCTCGCGTCGTCGGCGACCACCTCGCCGATTCCCCCGGTGGGCGAGGCGACGACCGGCACCCCGGCGCTCATCGCTTCGAGGAGCGAGACCGGCAGTGCCTCATCGTAGGACGGCAGCGCGAACGCGGCCGCGTGCTCGAGCAGGGCGCGCTTGCCCGAAGGCCCGACCCAGCCGGTGAACTTGACGGCGTCGGCGATCCCGAGGCGCTCGGCATAGCGCGCGACGCCGATGCGGTCGCCGTCGCCGGCGCACACCAGGCGCACGTCGGGCACCGCGGCGCGCAGCCCGGCGACGGCGTCCAGCAGATCGTAGATGCCCTTCTTCGCCTCGAGCCGGCCGAGGAACAGCACCAGGTTCGGCTTCGCCGGCAGCTCGGGCACCGCGACCGCCACCGGCGGCGGCGCGAGCACCACGTCGGCGTTGCGCGCCATGCTCTTCACCCAGGTGCGCGAGGCCTCGCAGGGCACGCACACCGCCGCGGCGCGCTCCAGGAACCAGCGGATCGACGCGTCGAAGCCGTTGCCGTGCAGCTGCACGACGAGCGGGCAGCCGGCGGCGAGCGCCGCGCCCATGAAGGCCGCCTCGCGCCAGAAGCCCGCACCGGCCGCGGCGTGCACGTGCACCGCCATGCGGCGGTGCTGGGCCAGCATTGATCCGAAATCTCGCCCCGCCTTGGCGAGCAGCACGCTTCTCTGGACGAGTGTGCCGTCCCCGCGGGTGGCGATGTATTGAATCGGCCAGCGCTTGAAAAGACCGTTGGCGCGATAGCTTTCGACGACCGCGGCGATGCTGCCGCGCGTCTCGGGCGCGACGCCGAGCATGGCGATGGAGGAATAAAGGCGCGTGTGCATCACGCTAGATTCGCCGCCGGCGTGCGAACGCGTCCACCACGGTGAGATCGCCCGCCCGGTTCATGGTGTGCAGTCCGAAAAGCCCGGCGGCGGGATCCGCCAGGAGGCGCTCCACCTGCCGCTCGGTGTAGTCCTGCGGGGTGAGCTTGAGCACGCGCTGGATCGCGAGCCCCGAGCCGTAGCGCGGCACGCACACCTGCGCCGGGCGGTAGAGCACGCCCTCGCGCGTGAAGAGCTGGCCCGCCGGGCGCGACGAGCGCGCGTCCGACTTCACCGGGTTCTTGGGATGCGGCTGCCACTCGCCGGTGAGCTTGTCGGCGTGGAAGATGTGCAGCTCGTCGTCGAAGTTGCGGCTGTCGCCGGCGGCGGAGTTGGCGAACATCCACCAGCGCTCGGCGCCCTTGTAGAGCGTGGCATCCACCAGGCGCTGCCCATCGATCAGCAGCTTCTCGCGCTTCCACACCAGCGGAAAGTCGACGCAGCGGTAGAGCTCGAGCGAGCGCGCCCTTTCGCTCTCCGGCAGCATGTAGAGCTGGCCGTCGTGCTCGAACAGGAAGGGGTAAGAAAGATGATGGTCGGCCTCGAGCACGCGCTGCGGCCTCGACACGTGGCCGGCGGCATCGATCTCGATCATCGCGATGTGCGCCTTGCGCTCGACGTAGGGCAGCTCCTCGAAGAACACGTAGTAGCGCCCGCCTTTCTCGACCACGAAGGGATCGGCCCAGTCGCGGTCCTTGGGCGGCATGAGGCGCGTGAAGCCCTTCAGGTCGGCCGACACGGCGTTGCTGCCAAATTTGTAGGCGAGGAACCACTGCTCGATGTGCAGCGCGCGGTCCACGCCGCGCACCGCCAGGCGGCCCATGATGCGCGAGAGCTCGGTAAGCCCCGGCTGCTTCGCGTTCGCGTGGTGTGGCACTTCGCGGCAGCGCGTGAGCCAGCCGTCGCCCGAGCGGTGCAGCTCGCGCAGCGCGCGATACGCGAACTCGGCGGTCTTGCGCAGGAGCTGGTCGCGGTTGCGCGCGACGGAGAAGGGATAGGTGCGCGACCACGACTGGTAGGCGAGGCGCGCCGGCCGGTCGGGCGCGAGGCGCACCTTGACGCCCGAGGCGGTGAGCGGCTCGGCGGCGGCCACCTCGGGGAGGCCGGCGAAGGTCTCGCCCTGTGCGCCGTCGGCGCCGAAGCAGAAGCGCCATACGCCGTAGCGCGCTTTGCCGTCGAAGGCGCTGTCGTCCACCTCGCCCAGGACGAATGCCACGTCCAGCGGCTGTTCGTTGCCCATCGGCACGTGCTCGGCGAGCACCACCGGATCGGTCGGGTCGGTGCCGAAGAAGCGGCGATCGAGATTGCCGTAGAGCCGCCACGCGGCGCTCGGATTGGGCGGCAGCGTATTGCCGAGCTCGACCAGGCGCACGTCGGCGAAATCGGAAGCGCCGAGCTTGGCGAGCGCCTCGGCCACCCAGCGCGGCTGCAGCGGGCCGTCGGCGAACACGCCGACGCGCAGTTTCTTCTGGAGCGGGCTAGCCGCTAATGCTAGAGCCGCCATACCCGCAGTCCTTCTTTGCGGAAGGCGGCGG
>VBCP01000615.1 GCA_005888925.1 Betaproteobacteria bacterium
CGTCGTTCGCGACGCCGAGGATCAACGGCCGGTCCCGGGTCTCGAAGCACTCGTAGGGACACAGCGACTCGTGGCCGGAACCGGCTCTCTCGGGCTCGGTGCCGCGCTGCCAGTACGACTGCAGGAAATAGGCGAGAAACGCGACCGAGGTGTCGAAGAGTGATGCCTCTATGCGCGTCCCCTTGCCGGTGCGCGCGCGTTCGAGGAGCGCCGCGAGGATACCGATCAGCGCATGCAGGCCGGTCGCCTGGTCGACGGGCGAGAACGGGCTGCGCACCGCGTTGCCGCCGCGCTCGCCGGTAATCGACAGCATGCCGCTGAAGGCCTGCAGGATCACGTCGTAGCCCTTGCCTTCGCGCATCGGGCCGGTCGAACCGAAGCCCGAGATGCTGCAATAGACCACCTTTGGATTGATGGCGCGCACCGACTCGTAGTCGATGCCAAGGCGCGCCGCGACGCCTGGGCCGAAAGTCTCCAGCGCCACGTCGCACGACTTGAGCAACCGTGCGCACACTTCGCGCCCCTTGGGCGACTTGAGATCGAGCGCGATGCTGCGCTTGCCGCGGTTGGCGCTGAGGAACACCGTGCCCTCCCCTTGGCGGAAAGGCGGCCACATGCGCGTGTCGTCACCATGCTCGAGCGGCTCGACCTTGATCACCTCCGCGCCCATGTCGGCCATGTACTGGGCGCAAAGGGGTCCGGCCAGCACCTTGGAAAAGTCGAGGACCTTGATGCCGCTAAGGGGTTGAGTCATACGGGTATAAGGCTAATGGTCATCGTACACTCCGGGCAATGTCGATCGACCTTTCTGTCACGGACGGCATTGCCCTGATTACGATCAACCGGCCCGAGCGCCTCAACGCGCTCGATACCGAGCACTACGAAGGCCTGTCGCGCGCGTGGCAGACGGTGCGCGACGACCCCGCGATCCGGGTGGCGCTGATCACGGGCGCGGGCGAGAAATCGTTCTCCACCGGCGCGGACCTCAAGAGCTTCATCCCGAAGCCGCCCGAGCTCGCCGAGTTGATGCTCACCCAGAAATCGCAACTCCTCAATCGCGGGCTCGAAGTCTGGAAACCGGTGATCGCCGCGGTCAACGGCTATTGCCTGGGCGGTGGCATGACGCTGCTGCTCGCCGCCGACATCCGCGTCGCCGCCGAGCACGCGACATTCAGCGTCGCCGAGGTGAAGCGCGGGGTGTTCCCTGCCAACGGCGGCACCCAACGCATCATCCAGCAGCTGCCGCATGCCATCGCCATGGAAATGCTACTGACCGGCGAATCGATCGACGCTGCGACCGCCCTGCGCTGGGGAGTGCTCAACAAGGTGGTGGCGCTGCCGCAGCTGATGGATACCGCCATGGACTATGCGAGGCGCATCGCCGCCAACGCGCCGCTTGCGGTGCAAGCGGCGAAGGAGCTGGCACTGCGCAGCCGCGACCTCGACTTGGCAAGCGGCTTGCGAATGGAGCAGCTCTTCCTGCGCCTGCTGCAGGACACCGAGGATGTACAGGAAGGCGCCGCTGCGTTCGCGGCCAAGCGCAAACCGAATTTCAAGGGACGCTAAATGATCCTTCGTTCTCTGCTCTTTGTGCCGGGCGACAGCGAACGCAAGCTCGCGAAGGCGCAGCTCTCGCGCGCCGACGCGCTGGTGCTCGACCTCGAGGATGCCGTGGCCGCCGAGCGCCTGCCCGTGGCGCGCGGCATGGTGCGCGACTATCTGAAATCCAGAACCGAACGCAGCAAGCAGCAGCTCTGGGTGCGCATCAACCCGCTGCAGACGCCGCTCGCGCTGGACGATCTCGCGGCCGTGATTCCCGGCGGCCCCGACGGCATCATGCTGCCGAAGTGCGACTCGGCGGCGCAGACCGTGACGCTGGACCACTATCTGTCCGCGCTCGAGGCGCGCGAAGGCCTGCACCCGGGCTCGACCAAGATTCTTCCCGTCGCTACCGAGACGCCGCGCGCCATGTTCGCCCTGGATTCGTATATCGGGGCGAGCGATCGCCTGGTCGCGCTCACCTGGGGCGCGGAGGACCTTTCGACCGCGATCGGCGCGAGCACCAACCGGCTGCCCGACGGCGAATACGAATTCGCCTATAAGCTCGCGCGCGCGCTCTGCCTGCTCGGCGCGCATGCCGCCGGAGTCGCCGCGATCGACACCATCTGGGGAAATTTCCGCGATGCCGAAGGTCTCGCGGCCGACAGCAAGGCGGCGCGCCGCGCCGGCTTCTCGGGAAAGATCGCGATTCATCCCGACCAGGTGGACGTGATCAACGCCGCCTTCTCGCCGGACGAGAAGGAAATCGCCGCCGCACAGCGCGTCATCGACGCCTTCGCCGCGGCAAAGGGCGCCGGCGCCGTGCAACTCGATGGCCGCATGCTCGACCGGCCACACCTCACCCAGGCCCAGAAGCTGCTGCTGCTTGCCGCCCAGCTTCGCGGCTAATCCCCCTCAACCTTCATAGGAAATAGACGCATGTGTGCACGTCTCGCAGTAGC
The DNA here is from genome assembly GCA_005888925.1 of Betaproteobacteria bacterium. Classification (GTDB taxonomy): domain Bacteria; phylum Pseudomonadota; class Gammaproteobacteria; order Burkholderiales; family SG8-39; genus SCGC-AG-212-J23. The sequence continues at coordinate 2,502 of VBCP01000615.1, forward strand.
CATTGCCGCGCTCTCCGGTGCCCTGCTGTCCCCATCGGCGTGGTCGCAGGCCTATCCGAGCAAACCGGTCAGGATGGTGGTGCCGTTCGCACCGGGCAGCGCGACCGACATCGCGGCGCGGATGATCGCCGAAGAGTTGCGCGCGAGCATGGGCCAGTCGTTCATCGTCGAGAACAAGCCCGGCGGCTCGGGCCAGATCGCGGCGGAAACCGTCGCCAAGACGCCGGCCGACGGCTACACGCTGCTGTTCACCACGAATACCACGCACTCGGCGAACCCGTTCCTGTTCAAGAAGCTGCGCTACGACCCGGTGAGGGATTTCGCGCCGGTCGCACGCATCATGTACATCCCGGTGGTGCTGGTGGTGGATCCGAAGCTGCCGATCCATAGCCTCGCCGAGCTGATCGCGCAGGCCAAGGCGCAGCCCGGGAAGCTCTCCTTCGGCTACGGCAACAGCATCGGGCAGGTCGTCGGTGCGTCGGTCGCTCACACGGCGAAGCTCGACGTCGTCACGGTGCCGTACAAAAGCACGCCCCAGGCCATGACCGACGTCCTGGGAGGGCAAGTCGCCTACACCGTCGCCGACATGGCTTCGGGCAATGCCTACATCAAGTCGGGCAAGCTGCGCGCGATCGCCGTGTCCAGCGCCAAGCGCTCGTCGCTGATTCCCGAGGTTCCCGCCATTGCGGAGACTGCTGGATTCGAGGGCTTCGATCTTTCGGCCTGGCTCGCCATCTTTGCGCCCGCCGGCACCTCCACCGACATCATCCATGCGCTGAACGCCGAGACCAACAAGGCGCTCGCGAAGCCCACCATCAAGGAGCGCATCGCCCAGTTTTTCGCCGAGCCCGCCCCCAGCTCGCCGGAAGAGCTCGGCGAGTTCGTAAGACAGCAGCTCGCCGCCTGGGGCACGCGCATCAAGCAAGCAGGCATCGAACCCGAATAACCGAGGAGACTGCCAATGCCCGGCCTCTACTTCGAAGATCTCACCGTCGGAAAGCAGTTCAAGCATCCGATCCGCCGCACCGTGACGGAGGCGGACAACGTCTTCATCTGCGCCCTCACCCACAATCCGGCGGCGCTGCACCTTGACGAGCAGTATTGCCGCGAGCACACCGAGTTCGGCCAGCGCATCGTCAACAGCGTGTTTACCCTGGGACTGGTGGTCGGTATCTCCGTCGGCGATACCACGCTCGGCACCACGGTCGGCAACCTTGGCTGGGACGAGGTCAGGTTTCCAAAACCGGTGTTCCACGGCGATACCATCCGGGCCGAAAGCGAAGTGCTTGAAGCACGCGCCAGCAAATCCCGGC
>VBCP01000617.1 GCA_005888925.1 Betaproteobacteria bacterium
ATCATCATCGGCGACGCCGACGACAGCTACGACTTTGCCCGGCTCGAGGGCTTCGTCGTCAAGCTGCGCGAAGGCTATCCGCTCGTCATGGGCAATCGTTTCCGCGGCGGCATCCAGAAAGGCGCCATGCCTTTTCTGCACCGATATCTCGGCAACCCGGTGCTGAGCTTCGTCGGCCGGCTGCTGTTTCGCGCGAAAGTGGGCGACTTTCACTGCGGGTTGCGGGGCTTCGATCGTGAAGCGGTGCGGTCGCTTCAACTGAGGACCACCGGAATGGAGTTCGCGAGCGAGCTGGTGGTGAAGGCATCGCTGGCCGGATGGCGCATCGCGGAAGTCCCGACTACGCTGCATCCGGACGGGCGTGGCCGGCCGCCGCATCTGCGAAGCTGGCGCGACGGCTGGCGGCATCTTCGGTTTCTGCTGCTCTTCAGCCCGCGCTGGCTGTTTCTCTATCCAGGGCTCGCCTTGCTGGCGGCGGGCATCGGCTTGACGACCGCGCTGTATTTTGCGCCGCTGCATTTCCTGGGCGCAGGGCTGGATATTCACAGCATGCTCTACGCTTCGGCCGGCGCTCTACTCGGCATGCAGCTGTGCCTGTTTGCCTTGTTCGCGCGGGTCTCGGCGCAAAACGCTGGCCTGCTGCCCCGGCGACCGGGTCTCGACAGGCTGCTCAGAGCTCTTACGCTCGAGCGTGGCCTGCTGCTGGGCCTGGCAGTCGCGCTGTCCGGGTTGTTCTGGAGCGGCGCGGCATTCTGGCAGTGGCGCGAAGCCGGCTTCGGCGCATTGGATCCCAGGGTCGTCATGCGCGACACGATTCCGGCGGCGGCCCTGATGGTTGGCGGCATGGAGATCATGCTCGCCGCGTTCCTGCTGAGCATCCTGAGCCTGCAGGACAGCACGAGCTAGGCGCCCGGCTTTTCCAGCCGTATTAGTATTCCGCCATGCTCCTCAGGGCTTTGGGAGACCTCTTCCGCGGCGGAAAAGCGGCAGCGCAGACCGAAAGCGCGCGCCTCGCCGGCGAGCATTTTGCGAGGGGCAGCGCGAAGCGCCGGGCAGGGCGCCTGACGGAGGCGTTCGCGGACTTTTCGCGCGCCGCCGAGCTCGCGCCGGACGATCCCAAATGCCTTCTGCAGGCGGCAGAGGTCGCCTACCTTACCGGTGAACCGCAGCTGGCGCTCGAGTATTGCGGCAGGCTACGCAGCATCGCCCCCGAGCTCGAAGGGGCCGACATGCTGCAGGCCCAGATCCGCTTCGGCGGCGAGCACTACCTCCAGGTGATGGCGCGCATCCTCGATGCGGTGAGGCCGCGCACCTACGTCGAGATCGGCGTCGAGCGGGGCACTTCGCTGCGCCTGGTCCAGGCGCCGACGCTCGCGATCGGCATCGACCCCGAGCCGCAGCTGGCGGGCCCGCTCGCCGCGAACCAGAAAGTGTTCGCGGAGACCAGCGACGCCTTCTTCGCCAGCCGCGATCCGCGCGCCGAGCTGGGCGGCCTGCCGATCGACCTCGCGTTCATCGACGGCATGCACCAGTTCGAATTCGCCCTGCGCGACTTCGCGAACCTCGAGCGCTTCTGCACCCGCGACTCGACCATCCTGATCGACGATTGCTATCCGCTGAACCGGGAAACCGCCGAGCGCGATCGGCGCCGGACCTTCTGGAGCGGGGATATCTGGCGCCTCATCCTGCTGCTCAAGAAGTACCGCCCGGAGCTCGCCATTCACATCGTCGCCACGGCACCCACCGGCCTCGCGGTGGTGCGGCGGCTCGACCCCGACTCGCGCTTCCTGCGCGAGCACCACGACCGGCTGTGCCGCGAATTTCTCGCCGTCGACTACGCCTTCCTCGAGGACGACATGGCCGGGAAGCTGAATCTCTTCCCGAACGACTGGGGAAAGATCCGCGCGCTGCTCGGATGACCGGAACCCATGGACGGGTTGAGCTCGGCCTGCAGCATCACGGCGCCGGGCGGCTGCGCGAAGCCGAAGCGCTTTACCGCGAAGCGCTGGCGGAGGATCCGCAGAACATCGACGCGCTGCATTTTCTGGGCGTGATCGCGCTGCAGCGTGGAGACCCTGCGCAGGCCGTCGTGCTCATATCCCAAGCGCTTTCGCGCAACAGCGCCAATCCTCCGGCCTGCAACAACCTGGGGCTCGCCTTGGCCGCGCAAGGCAAGCGACGCGCCGCCATCAGCGCCTGGCTCGACGCCTTGGCGCTGCAGCCGGACTTCGCGGATGCGCAGCGCAATCTCAGAGGGAACCTGGGCGGGCTGGGACGGGACGCCGCCGCGGATGCGCATTTCAATCAGGGAAACGCTTACAAAGATCAGGGGCGTCTCGAGGAGGCGATTGCCAGCTACCGGAATGCGGTGGCCGGGGCGCCCGACTTTGCCGCGGCGCACGTCAATCTCGGCAGCGCGCTGGCGCAGCAAGGCAGGCACGCGGAGGCCGTCGCCTGCTTTCGAAAGGCGCTGGTCCTCGAGCCGGAGCAGGCCGAGGCCTGGTTCAACCTCGGGTTCTCGTCCTACCGGCTGGGCGATGTCGCATCGGCGCAGGCCGCGCTGGACAGATATCTGCAGGCACAGCCCGACGACCGCGCCGCCCTGATGGTTCTCGGCGAAATCCATTTCCTCGCCAACCGGCTTGACGAGGCCGCGGTCTGCGTCGAGCGGGTGCTGGCCGGGGACCCCGACGCCGCCGGCGCGCACGGCCTGCTCGCCAACATCTTTCGCAACCAGGCGCGCCACCGCGACGCCCTGCGGCATTACGAGCTCGCCATTCTTCACGACCGCAACCCGGTGATCGCGTTTCAGAACCTGCTCTTTTTCATGATGTGTGGAGCAGATTTCTCGGCGGCCGAGATCCACGCGAGACACCGCGAATTCGCGCGACGCTTCGAGCAGCCGCTCCTCTCGGCGCGGCCAGCGTTGCGCAACGCCCCGGATCCGGGCCGCCGCCTCAGGCTCGGTTACGTCTCGCCGGAGTTTCGCTCCAACGTCATCGGCTACTACATGCAGCCGATTCTCGAGAACCACGATCGCGCGCAGTTCGAGATCCACGGCTACTTCACGGGCCCCCGCCATGACAGCGTCACCGAGCGCATCGCTTCGCTGGTCGATCACTGGCACGACGTCGCGGCGCTTTCCGACGAGGAGCTCGCGGCCCTGGTACGCAAGCACCAGATCGACATCCTCGTCGACCTGTGCGGCCACGGTCCGGGCGGCAGGATATTGGCGTTTGCGCGGAGAGCGGCGCCGGTCCAGGTGAGTTACCTGGACTATTCCGCCACCACGGGCCTGTCCTCGATCGACTATCGCCTGACCACCGAGTACTGCGATCCGAGCGGCAGCTCGGAGCAATACTATTCCGAGAAGCTCTACCGCCTGAAGGGCACGTATTGGACGTACAACCCTTCCCTCCAGCTGCCAGTGACCGAGCTGCCGATGAAATCGAATGGCTATGCGACCTTCGGCAGCTTCAACCTGTACTATCGGATCACGAGCGAGGTGCTGGATCTCTGGTCGCGCGTGCTCCAGGCGATCGCGCGGTCGCGGCTGCTGATCGTGGGCGTTCCCCCGGGCTCGACGCAGGCGGCGCTGCTCGAGCGACTGGAGCGTGCGGGAATCGCGCGCGAGCGCATTTCCATCCACGGCGTCGTCCCCTATCAGAAGTACCACGAGTTGATCGGCGCCGTGGATATTGCGCTTGCGCCCTTTCCCTACAACGGTGCGACCACCGTGATGGACTGCCTATGGAATGGCCTGCCGGTCGTGGCGAAAGCCGGCCGCGAGACCTTTACCACCCGGCTGGGCTGCAGCGTGCTTGCCGCCATGGGCCTGTCCGAATTGATTGCCGCCGCCGACGAGGACTACATCCGCATCGCGGCCGGCCTCGCGTCGGACGCGCCCAGGCTCGCCGAGCTGCGCCGGACATTGCGGCAGAGGCTGGAGCGCTCGCCGATGCGGGACTTTCCCGGATTTACGAGGGAGCTCGAGTCCGCTTATCGCGCGATGTGGAAAAACTGGTGCGCATGAAGTGCGAAGACGCGCGCGTGCGTGAGGGTCATGGAGAA
>VBCP01000618.1 GCA_005888925.1 Betaproteobacteria bacterium
GCGCGCTGCTCGAGAACGCGCGCCTCGACCTCGAGCGCTACCGCACGCTCTTCAAGCAGGACTCGATCGCCAAGCAGCAGGTCGACACCCAGGCGTCGCTCGTGCGCCAGTACGAGGGCGCGGTGGCGGTCGACGCGAGCCAGATCGAGAGCGCGAAGCTGCAGCTCGCCTATGCGCGCATCGGCGCGCCGATCAGCGGCCGCATCGGCCTGCGCCTGGTCGATCCCGGCAACATCGTGCGCTCGGGCGACGCCAACGGCCTCGTCGTGATCACGCAGCTGCAGCCGGTGGCGGTGCTTTTCACCGTGCCGCAGGACCTGCTGCCCTCCGTGCTGAAGCGTATCCAGTCAGGCGACCAGATCGCGGTCGAGGCCTGGGACCGGGAGCAGAAGGCGAGGCTCGCCGAGGGCATGCTCGCCTCGGCGGACAACCAGGTCGATCCGCAAACCGGCACGGTGAAACTGAAGGCGCAGTTCGCGAACGACGACGGCGGGCTCTTCCCGAACCAGTTCGTCAACGTGCGCATGAAGCTCGACACGCTGAAGAACGCCATCGTCGTGCCGCCGGCCGCCGTGCAGCGCGGCGCGCAGGGCATGTTCGTCTACGTGGTACAGGCCGACCGCACGGTCGCGCTGCGCAACGTGAAGCTCGGCCCGCTCGACGCCCAGCGCCAGGCGATCGCCGAAGGCCTCGCCGCGGGCGAGCTCGTCGTCACCGACGGCACCGACCGCCTGCGTCCGGGAGCGCAGGTGGACGTCGGCTCGGCGCGTCCCGAATTCAAGCCGCCGGCGGCCGGCGCGCCCAAAGGCGGCGGCAAGCGCCGCTCGAAAGACGGCGGATGAACCCGTCGCGCCTATTCATCCTGCGGCCGGTCGCGACCACGCTCCTGATGGTCGCGGTGCTGCTCGTCGGCTTCGTCGCCTACCGGCAGCTGCCGATCTCGGCGCTGCCGCAGGTCGACTACCCGACCATCCAGGTTTTCACCTTTTACCCGGGCGCGAGCCCCGAGGTGATGGCCTCCTCCGTCACCGCGCCGCTCGAGCGGCAGTTCGGCCAGACGCCGGGCCTGAAGCAGATGCTCTCGACGAGCTCGGGCGGCGCCTCGGTGATCACGCTGCAGTTCGATCTCGCGGTGCCGCTGGATGTCGCCGAGCAGGGCGTGCAGGCGGCGATCAACGCCGGCTCGAACCTGCTGCCGCAGGACCTGCCGGCGCCGCCGGTCTACAGCAAGGTCAATCCCGCGGATGCGCCCATCCTCACTCTGGCTTTGTCCTCGCGCACCATGACGCTGCCGGACATCCAGAACCTCGCCGACACGCGCCTCGCGCAGAAGCTATCGCAGGTCGCCGGCGTCGGCCTGGTCACGCTCTCCGGCGGGCAGCGACCGGCGGTGCGCGTACAGGCGAACCCCAAGGCGCTCGCGGCGAACGGCCTGGGCCTCGAGGACGTGCGCACCGCGATCGCCGCGACAAACGTCAAGCGCGCGAAGGGCAGCCTCGACGGCCCGAGCCGCGCCTACACCATCGACGCCAACGACCAGTTGAGCTCGGCGCCCCAATACCGCTCCGTGGTCGTCGCCTATCGGAATGGGGCGCCCATTTATCTCTCGGATGTGGCGGACGTGGTCGACGGCGCCGAGAACGCGCGGCTCGCGGCGTGGATGAACGACGTGCCGGCGGTGATCCTCAACATCCAGCGCCAGCCGGGCGCGAACGTCATCGACGTGGTCGACCGCATCAAGCGGCAGCTGCCGCAGCTCCAGGCCTCGCTGCCCGCCTCGATCGACGTCGCGGTGCTCACCGACCGCACCGTCACGATCCGCGCCTCGGTGCGCGACGTGCAGATCGAGCTGCTGCTCGCCATCGCGCTGGTCGTCGCAGTGATCTTCGTCTTCCTGCGCAACCTCCCCGCGACCCTCATCCCGAGCGTCGCGGTGCCGCTCTCGCTCATCGGCACCTTCGGCTTCATGTACCTCGCCGGCTTCTCGATCAACAACCTCACCCTGATGGCGCTGGTGGTCGCCGCGGGCTTCGTGGTCGACGACGCCATCGTCGTGATCGAGAACATCGCGCGCTACATCGAGGCGGGCGAGCCGCCGCTCGAGGCGGCGCTCAAGGGCTCCGAGCAGATCGGCTTCACCATCATCTCCCTCACCTTCTCGCTGGTCGCCGTGCTCATCCCGTTGCTCTTCATGGGCGACGTCGTCGGCCGATTGTTCCGCGAGTTCGCCGTCAGCCTCGCGGTGGCGATCCTCATCTCGGCGGTGGTGTCGCTCACCCTGACGCCGATGATGTGCGCGCGGCTGCTCCGGCCGGAGCGCGAGCGGAAGGACAGCCGCCTGAACCGCGCCACCGGCCGCGCCTTCGATGCCGTCATCGCTCGCTATG
>VBCP01000616.1 GCA_005888925.1 Betaproteobacteria bacterium
GACCGGCGCCGCAAGATGCCGGTGACGATTCTGCTGAAGGCGCTGGGCTACACGCCCGAGCGCATCCTCGCCGAGTTCTTCGACTTCGATGCGTTCCACGTCAAGCCCACCGGGGTCGAGTTCGAGGTGGTCCCCGAGCGCCTGCGCGGCGAGGTGGCGCGCTTCGACATCAACGACAAGCAGGGCAAGACCCTGGTGGCGAAGGACAAGCGCATCACCGTCAAGCACATCCGCGACATGGAAGCTGCCGGGCTGAAGAAGATCGGCGCGCCCGACGAGTTCATCCTTGGCCGCACGCTCGCGCACAACGTGGTCAACAAGGACACCGGCGAGATCATCGCCAACGCCAACGACGAGATCACCGAGACGCTGCTCGCGCAGCTGCGCGAGTCGAAGGCCGACAAGGTGCAGACGCTCTTCACCAACGACCTCGACCAGGGCCCGTACGTGTCGCAGACGCTGCGCGCCGACGAGACCGCCGACATGAACGCGGCGCGCGTCGCGATCTACCGCATGATGCGTCCCGGCGAGCCGCCCACGGAGGACGCCGTCGAGACGCTGTTCAATGGCCTGTTTTTCGCCGAGGAGCGCTACGACCTCTCGGCGGTCGGCCGCATGAAGTTCAACCGCCGCATCGGCGCGCCCTCCGAGACGAGCTGGCAGCTGCGGTTCCGCGGCATCGCGCTGCCGAAGGAGGCCGAGGAAGAGCTGCGCGGCTACTTCAAGCACGTGCCCGAGCTCTCGCTCAACAAGGTGAGCCTGGAAGGCGTCGCCAACGAGGCCGAAGCGCAGGCTGCGGTCGACAAGATGTTCCACGACCTCAAGGGCAAGGGCATCGACAAGGGCAAGCTCGAGGTGCGCATCGAGCCGCGCCTGACGCTTTCGCCCAAGGACATCGTCGAGGTGATCCGGATACTCGTCGAGCTGAGGAACGGCCGCGGCGAGATCGACGACATCGACCATCTCGGCAACCGCCGCGTGCGCTCGGTGGGCGAGCTCGCCGAGAACCAGTTCCGCGCCGGCCTGGTGCGGGTGGAACGCGCGGTGAAGGAGCGGCTGTCGCAGGCGGAGTCCGAGAACCTGATGCCGCACGACCTGATCAACGCCAAGCCGATCTCGGCGGCGATCAAGGAATTCTTCGGCTCCTCGCAGCTCTCGCAGTTCATGGACCAGACCAACCCGCTCTCCGAGATCACGCACAAGCGGCGCGTCTCGGCGCTCGGACCGGGCGGCCTCACGCGGGAAAGAGCCGGATTCGAAGTGCGCGACGTGCACCCGACGCACTACGGCCGCGTCTGCCCGATCGAGACGCCGGAAGGCCCGAACATCGGCCTGATCAACTCGCTCGCGCTCTATGCGCGCACCAACCGGTACGGCTTCCTCGAGACGCCCTACCGCAAGGTGAAAGACAGCAAGGCGACCAACGAGATCAACTACCTCTCGGCGATCGAGGAGGGCAACTACGTCATCGCCCAGGCGAACGCCTCGCTCGACAAGGGCGGCAAGCTCACCGACACGCTGGTCTCCTGCCGCTTCAAGAACGAGTTCGAGCTGAAGTCGCCCGAGGAAGTGCAGTACATGGACGTGGCGCCGTCGCAGATCGTCAGCGTAGCGGCGTCGCTGATCCCGTTCCTCGAGCACGACGACGCGAACCGCGCGTTGATGGGCTCCAACATGCAGCGCCAGGCGGTGCCCTGCCTGCGCCCGGAGAAGCCGCTGGTCGGTACCGGCGTCGAGCGCACGGCCGCCATCGACTCGGGCACCTGCGTCATCGCGCTGCGCGGCGGCGTGGTCGACTATGTCGACGCCAACCGCATCGTGGTGCGCGTGAACGACGACGAGACGGTGGCGGGCGACGTCGGCGTCGACATCTACAAGCTCACCAAGTACACGCGTTCGAACCAGAACACCAACATCAACCAGCGGCCCATCGTTAAGCAGAGCGAGCGCATCGCCAAGGGCGATGTGGTGGCCGACGGCGCCTCGACCGACCTGGGCGAGCTCGCGCTCGGCCAGAACATGATGGTCGCCTTCATGCCGTGGAACGGGTACAACTTCGAAGATTCGATCCTGATCAGCGAGCGGGTGGTGGGCGAGGACCGCTTCACCTCGATCCACATCGAGGAGCTGACGGTGGTCGCGCGCGATACCAAGCTGGGACCCGAGGAAATCACGCGGGACATCTCCAACCTGTCGGAGGCGCAGCTCGTGCGCCTCGATGAGTCCGGCATCGTCTACATCGGCGCCGAAGTCGAGGCGGGCGATGTGCTGGTGGGCAAGGTGACGCCGAAAGGCGAGACGCAGCTCACGCCGGAGGAAAAACTGCTGCGCGCCATCTTCGGCGAGAAAGCTTCCGACGTTAAGGATACGAGCCTGCGCGTGCCCTCGGGCATCAGCGGCACGGTGATCGATGTCCAGGTGTTCACGCGCGAAGGCATCGAGCGCGACAAGCGCAGCCAGTCGATCATCGAAGACGAGCTCAAGCGCTACAAGACCGACCTCGCCGACCAGATGAGGATCGTCGAGTCCGATACTTTCGAGCGCCTCGAGCGCCTGCTCACCAACAAGACCGCGAACGGCGGCCCGAAGCGCCTGGCGAAAGGCGCCAAGGTCACCAAGGACTACCTCACCGGCATGGAGCGCTACGACTGGTTCGACATTCGCCTGGCGAATGAAGAGGCCGCGGCGCAGGTCGAGGGCCTGAAGGAGTCGCTCGCGCAGAAGCGCCGCGAGTTCGACGCCATGTTCGAAGCGAAGCGCAAGAAACTGACGCAGGGCGACGAGCTGCCGCCGGGCGTGCTGAAGATGGTCAAGGTGTACGTGGCGGTGAAGCGGCGCCTGCAGCCGGGCGACAAGATGGCCGGCCGGCACGGCAACAAGGGCGTGATCTCCAAGATCACGCCGGTCGAGGACATGCCGCACATGGCCGACGGCACGCCGGTCGACATCGTGCTCAATCCGCTGGGCGTGCCGTCGCGGATGAACGTCGGCCAGATCCTCGAGACCCACCTCGGCTGGGCCGCCAAGGGCCTGGGCCATCGCATCGGCGAGCTGATCAAGAACCAGCAGAAGATGGTGATCGGCGAGGTGAAGAAAATCCTCGAGCGCATCTATAGCGGCAAGGAAGAAGAGGTCTCCAAGCTGACCGACGACGAGGTGCTGGCGCTCGCGCACAACCTGAAGGAGGGCGTGCCGTTCGCGACGCCGGTGTTCGACGGCGCGGCCGAGGCCGAGATCAACGCCATGCTGGAAATGGCCGGCCTGCCGCAGTCCGGCCAGGTGAAGCTCTACGACGGCCGAACCGGCGAGCAGTTCGACCGCGAGGTCACCGTGGGCTACATGCACATGCTGAAGCTGCACCACCTGGTGGACGACAAGATGCACGCGCGCTCGACCGGACCGTACTCGCTCGTCACGCAGCAGCCCCTCGGCGGCAAGGCGCAGTTCGGCGGCCAGCGCTTCGGCGAGATGGAAGTGTGGGCGCTGGAAGCTTACGGCGCGGCGTACACGCTGCAGGAGATGCTGACGGTGAAGTCCGACGACATCACCGGGCGCACCAAGGTGTACGAGAACATCGTCAAGGGCGACCACAAGATCGACGCGGGCATGCCCGAGTCGTTCAACGTGCTGGTGAAGGAAATCCGGTCGCTCGGCATCGACATCGATCTGGAGAGGTTCTAAATGAAAGCGCTCCTTGAGCTGTTCAAGCAGGTCCAGCAGGACGAGGAGTTCGATGCGATCAAGATCGGGCTCGCCTCGCCCGAGAAGATCCGCTCGTGGTCCTACGGCGAAGTGAAAAAGCCCGAGACCATCAACTACCGCACCTTCAAG
>VBCP01000011.1 GCA_005888925.1 Betaproteobacteria bacterium
CCCAGAAGAGGGCGAGGAGATCCATGCGCGCGATTCTATATACTCGCGCCGTGCCCTCCATTCGCGTCCTTCCCGATCTGCTGGTGAGCCAGATCGCGGCCGGCGAAGTGGTCGAGCGGCCCGCTTCGGTGCTGAAGGAGCTGCTCGAGAACTCGCTCGATGCGGGCGCGCGCGCGATCGCGGTGACGCTCGACGAAGGCGGCGTGCGGCGCATCCAGGTCGAGGACGACGGCGCCGGCATCGGGCGCGACGAGCTGTCGCTCGCGCTCGCGCGCCACGCCACGAGCAAGATCGCGAGCCTCGCCGATCTCGAGGGCGTCTCCACCATGGGCTTTCGCGGCGAGGCGCTCGCGTCGATCGCCGCGGTGTCGCGCCTCTCCATCAGCAGCCGCCCCGAAGAGGCGCAGCACGGTTGCGTGATCCGCGCCGAAGGCGCGGATATCGGCGAAGTCGAGCCCGCTGCGCGCGCCGCCGGCACGACGGTGACGGTCGAGGACCTCTACTTCAATACAATTCCTGAAGAGCGAGCAGACCGAATTCGGCCATTGCGACGAGGTGTTCCGCCGCATCGCGCTCGCGCATCCGGAGATCGGCTTTTCGCTACGCCACAACGGCCGCGCCACTCGCCATCTGCGTAACCAATCGATCTCGGAGCGCGCCGCGGCGCTGCTCGGCCGCGAGCTCACCGAAGCGAGCGTGGTGGTGGAGACTGCCGCCGGCGGCATGACGCTCACCGGCCTTGCCGGCACGCCACAGGCGGCGCAGGCGCGCGCAGATAGCCAATACCTCTTCGTCAACGGCCGCTATGTGCGCGACCGGGTGATTGCGCACGCCGTGCGGGAGGCCTATGCCGAGCTGTTGCATGGGGAGCGGCAGCCCGCTTATCTCCTGTTTCTGGCGCTCGATCCACGGTCGGTGGATGTGAACGTCCATCCGGCGAAGATCGAGGTGCGCTTTCGCGATTCGCGCGTGGTGCACCAGTTCGTGCGGCACGCACTGGAGCGCGCGCTGTCGCCGAGCGCGGCACACGCGCCGGTCGCCTATGCCACCGTCTCGCAAGGCGCCGGCATCCAGGCGGCGTTCTCGCTCGCGCAGCCGGCGCAGGCGTACCACGCGTTCGTGGCGGCCGCCGCGGCGCCGCTGATCAGCGGGACCTTGCCTCTCGCCAGAATTTCTCCGATCGCCCGGATCGCCTCCTCGCGCCAGCGGCTCCTCGTGCCGGCGGTGCTCTCGGTCGACGCGCTCGACGCAGCCACCGCCGAGGAAAACCAGGAAACGCTCGATTGCCTCGGCCTGGAGATCGCGGTCTCGGGCCCGAACGAGCTCACCGTGCGCAGTGCCCCCGCGCTGCTCGCGAGCGGTGACATCGCGGCGTTGGCGCGCAGCGTGCTCAAGGAAATCCGTGACTACGGTGCGAGCCAGATGCTCGCGGGGCGGCAGAACGAGCTCCTCGCCACCATGGCCTGCCATGCCGCCGTGCGTGCGCATCGCGCGCTTACGGCGACCGAAATGAATGCGCTGCTGCGCGAGATGGAGGAGACCGAGCGCTCGGGCAGCTGCAACCACGGCCGCCCGACCTGGTACCAGCTCACCATGGCAGACCTGGACAAGCTTTTCCTGCGGGGGCGCTGATGGCGGGCGTGATGCTCATCACCGGCGGCAGCCGCGGCATCGGCGCGGCGACGGCGCGCCTTGCTGCCCAGAGGGGCTACAAAGTCGCGCTCAACTATGTGCACAACAGCGGCGGAAGCGGATGTACTGCGCATGTTCCAGGAGGTGGATAAGAGGCTCGGGCGCATCAGCGTGCTGGTGAACAACGCCGGCATCGTCGACCTCGCGGCGCGCCTCGACGAAATGTCGGCCGAGCGCATCAACCGGATGTTCGCGATCAACGTCACCGGCAGCTTCCTCTGTGCGCGCGAGGCGGTAAAGCGCATGTCGAAGCGCCACGGCGGACCGGGTGGCTCGATCGTCAACATCTCGTCGGTGGCGGCGCGCATCGGCGCTCCGGCGATGTACGTGGATTACGCGGCGTCGAAGGCGGCAATCGATACGCTGACGCTTGGCCTGTCGAAGGAGGTCGGACCGGAGGGCATTCGCGTCAACGCGGTACGGCCCGGCGTGATCCACACCGAGATCCACGCCAGCAGCGGCGACCCGGAGCGCGCCGACCGCATCGGCAAAGGCGCACCGCTCGAGCGCGCCGGCGAGCCCGAGGAAATCGCGCGGGCGATCCTGTGGCTCGCCTCCGACGAAGCGTCCTACGTCAGCGGAGCGATCCTCGACGTTTCTGGTGGTAGATGAGGGGTGGCCGGTAAAGCCTACGCCCTGCTCGGGCCCACGGCGAGCGGCAAGTCCAGCTTGGCCCTGGCGCTCGCCGCGCGCGTGCCGCTCGAGATCGTGTCGATGGACTCGGCGCAGGTGTATCGCGGCCTCGACATCGGCACCGCCAAGCCGAGCGCCGCCGAGCGCTCGGCCGTGCCGCATCACCTGATCGACGTCATCGATCCGGACGGCAGCTATTCCACGGGCCGCTGGCGCGAGGAGGCGATCCGGGCGATCGGAGAAATTCTGGCGAGAGGCAAGGTCCCGCTGATCGTCGGCGGCACGATGCTCTACTACCGGGCGCTGGTCGGCGGGCTCGACGCCTTGCCGCAGGCCGATGCCGAAGTGCGCGCCGCCATCAACGCCGAGGCGCGCGAGCGCGGCTGGCCGGCGCTGCACGCCGAGCTCGAGCGGATCGATCCGCGCAGCGCGCGGCGCATCCCGGCCGGCGACACCCAGCGCATCCAGCGCGCGCTCGAAGTCTGGCGGCTGACCGGCAAGGCGCTGTCGTCGCTGCAGGGAGTTGCGCGCGCCGGGCTGCCCTTCGCGCTGAAGGCCTTCGCGCTGGTGCCGCCCGACCGCGAGGCGCTGAACCAGCGCATCGCGCAGCGCTTCGACGCGATGCTCGAAGCCGGCCTGGTGGACGAGGTCCGGCGCCTGCGCAGCCGCCATCGCCTCACGCCCGGCATGCCGAGCATGCGCGCGGTCGGCTACCGCCAGGTGTGGCAGTACCTCGAGGGCGAGATCGGCGAGGCGGAACTGCGCAGCGAGGCGATCGCCGCGACGCGGCAACTCGCCAAGCGGCAGCTCACCTGGCTGCGCAGCTTCCGCGAGCTCGAGCCGGCGGAGCGGCTGGCTCACTCGTTCTTGTAGACGCCGCGGATATTCATCGCCGCGAGGCAGAACTGCAAGCCGACCAGCGCATAGGCGTGGTCGTGCAGGCCCCACGCCACCCACAGCGCGTTGCTGGCGAGAAAGCACCAGAAGCCGCCGGCGCGCCGGCGCGCGGAGCGCGAGGCGACCAGCCACGCCGCGGCGACCGTGGTCAGCATGGCAGGCCATTGCAGCAGGTCGACGATATCCATGGTCAGGCTCAGACCCTAGAATCGGCGCACACGTTCAGGAGCGCGCATGCAGATCGGAATCGTCGGGCTGGGCAGGATGGGCGCGGGCATGGCGCGCCGTCTCGCGCAGGCCGGTATGGCGGTGATGTGCTACGACCAGGCCGAGCAAGCGCGCGCCGCGCTGGCCGGCACGGCGCATATCAGCTGCACGGAGAACCTGGCGGCGCTCTGCGCGCGCCTCGAGGGCG
Source organism: Betaproteobacteria bacterium (assembly GCA_005888925.1). Lineage (GTDB taxonomy): Bacteria > Pseudomonadota > Gammaproteobacteria > Burkholderiales > SG8-39 > SCGC-AG-212-J23. The sequence continues at coordinate 3,638 of VBCP01000011.1, forward strand.
AGCGCTTAGTCCTCTTGATGCTGCCGGCGGGCGCGGCGGTCGAGGACACGATCCGCGACCTCGTGCCGCTGCTCTCGGCCGGCGACACGATCGTCGACGGCGGCAACAGCTACTACCGCGACTCGATGCGCCGCGCGCTCGAGCTGTCGCAGCGCGGGCTGCGCTACATCGATGCCGGCGTCTCGGGCGGCATCCACGGATGCGAGCAGGGCTACTGCCTGATGCTCGGCGGCACGCCGAAGTCGATCGAGATCTTCGAGCCGGTGGCGAAGCTGCTCGCGCCGCATGCGGAAAACGGCTGGCTGCATTGCGGGCCGAGCGGCGCCGGACACTTCGCCAAGATGGTCCACAACGGCATCGAGTACGGCATGATGCAAGCCCTCGCAGAGGGCTTTTCTCTCTTGGCGGCGCGCAAGGATCTGGACATCGACGTCGCGCGGCTCGCCGAGACCTGGCGCCATGGCAGCGTGGTGCGCTCGTGGCTGCTCGATCTCTCGGCCGGGATCCTCGAGGACAACGAGTCGCTCGCCGGCATCGCGCCGGTGGTGGCGGACTCGGGCGAAGGCCGCTGGACCGCGCTCGAGGCGATCGAGCTCGGCGTGCCGGCGCCGGTGATCATGGCGGCGCTGATGAACCGCTTCTCGAGCCAGGGGCGCTCGGATTACAGCCGGCGGCTGCTCGCCATGATGCGCGCGAAGTTCGGAGGCCACCCGGTCCAGAGCGGATGATCGCCGTCCTGATGGGCGTCTCGGGCGCCGGCAAGACCACGATCGGGCGGCTCGTGGCGGCGCGCCTTGGCTGGCGCTTCATCGAGGGCGACGAGTATCACCCGCCGGAGAACGTGGCGAAGATGGCCGCCGGCATCGCGCTGGAGGACAGCGACCGCTGGCCCTGGCTCGACGCATTGAACCGGCGCATCCGCAACGAGCGCAACGCGATCGTCACCTGCTCGGCATTGAAGGAGTCCTACCGCCAGCGCCTGCTCGCCGGGATCAAGGATGCGCGCATCGTCTATCTCCACGCGCCCAAAGCGCTGATCGCCGCGCGCGTTGCCGGGCGCAAGCACAAGTTCATGCCCGCTTCGCTGCTCGAGAGCCAGTTCGCCACGCTCGAGCCGCCCGCGGCGGCCATCGACATCGACGTCTCGGGCGATCCCGAGGACAGCGTCGACGCGATCCTCCAGGCCCTTTAGCTTCGCTTGCTGCTGCTCGCGCCGCGCCTTTTCGAAGGTCTCGCGCACGTTGGTGTCGAAGCTCGGGCGGTAGCGGAACTCCGCATCGAGGATGCGCTTCATGGCTGGCTATACGCTCGACAGGCGTTCGGGCATGAGCTCGAGCTCGGCGGCGCGGGCGACGGCGTGCGCGGCACGGCGCACGCCGAGCTTGCGGTAACAGTTCTTCACGTGCGTGCCCACCGTGTGCACCGAGATGCCGAGCCGTAGCGCGATCTGGCCGTAGGAGCAGCCGCCGGCGAGCAACAAGAGCACGTCGGCTTCGCGGTTGGTGATCATGGTCAGTTCCCCACGTGCACCGTGTAGCGCCCGCCGTCGGAGAAGTTGCAGGTGCCGGCGCCGCGCAACGGCGAGCTCATCTGGTACTCGCAGCTCATGAACGAGCCGTTCGGCCCCCAGGCGCTCGCTACGCCCTTGCGCTCGTCGCCCACCACGCGCGTCGCCTCGCCGGTCAAAAGCTCGCCGCGGTAGCTAAGCTGCAGGCGTCCCTTGCCGTTCATCATGTTGGTGACGGTGCCGGCCACCATGCCGTTCTCGGTGGCGATCTCGTTGACGGGATAAAGACGCGCTTGCAGCGCCGTCGGTATCGTCGGCGCGGGTGCAACGGCGGGCGCAGGTGCCGCGCTCGGTGCCGGGTTCGGCTTCGCCGGCGGCGTCGGCGGATTGCCGGACTGCGCCTGCTCGAGCAGCGCGTTGAGCTTCACCATGGCCTCGGGGCCCACTGGCACGATGTAGCAGCCGCCCAGTGCGAGCGCCGGAAAGACGACGGCCAGCGCAGCTTGGATGCTCGATCGTTTCATGACTCCCTCCTTCAGGTTGCCGGAGCGGCTGCCCCGGTGGCGCTGATGATGGGGAGGGAGGCCCTGCCGATCGCTTACCGATCGGTTACCAATGGCTTAAAGCTCGCCTGCTCGAGCGCTCCGGGATCGACCTCGCGGCAGTTCTGGTAGCAGCCGAGCGCGCGCTCGCGCTGGCCGCTCTCCTGCCAGTGCCGCAGCACCCGGCTCATGGCGCGCGCGAGTCGCCCGCGCATGCGCTCGCGCGGCTGCAGGACCCAGGGCGCGTCGGCCTCGTCGGCCATGAACGGCCCGCGGTACAGGGCGAGCATGCGTTCCGCGAGCGCCTCGTACTGCGCGGGGTCGCTTGCCGCGTCGACGCGCGCGGCGAGCGCATCGAACGCCCAGGCGTCGACCCAGACGTAGCGGCGCTCGAGCGTGAGCTTGCCCTCGTGGAGCACGATTACCCGGTCCTCGCCGAGCAGCTTGCGCAGCCGGTGAAGCGTGCTGGTGAACGAGCGATGCGCCGAATCGCCATCGATCCGCGGCCAAAGCGCATCGACGATGCGGCTCTCGCTCACCTTCTCGCCGCCATGCGCGATCAGCAGTTTCAGAAGCTCGAGCGGCCGGCGCTGCGCCTTGCCGCTGCCGCCGAGCAGCTCGCCGTGGCGCTCGATGCGGAAGCTGCCCAGCGTGTAGACACGGAACATCCAGGGCCATGCTTCGCTTGCGCCCTCGGGCGTGAGCGCGCGCTGCTTGATGAGCGTGCGCACGTAATCGGTCTCGATGCCTTCTTCGAGAGCGCGCGCGCAGACGCGCGACATCGCGGTGGGCCACCACCACAGGAAATGCTGGTAGCCATACTGACGTCCGATCTCGAGCCCGAGCCGCAGCGCCTTGAGGCCGGGCCGCGGCCTGCCATGCGCGAGAGCCATGTCGGCGAAGCCGAGCAGGCAGCTGTACTCCAGATGGCGGTTGGGGATCTCGCGCACCAGCGCGCGCACGCGATGCAGCCGCGCGATGCACTTTCTCTGATCGCCGCACTCGAGCAGCACCTGGGCGAGCGCGAGCCGGCACAGCGCCTCGAAATAGGGGCAGCCTACCTCGACCGCGAGGCGCAGCGCGCTCTTCTCCGTCTGCAGCGCGCGCATCAGATCCTTGCGCAGCATCGCTTCCCAAGCCTGGAAGTGGCGGTGGAACACCTGGCTCAGGCGCCCGGCGTCGGCGGCGAGCGGCTCGAGCTCTTTTGCGATGCGCGCCGCCGTGTCGAGATCACCCGCGCCGAGCGCCGCGCCGTAGCCGTGCACCAGAAGCTGGAAGGTCCAGGTATGCACGCCGGTGGCGCGCGCCGTTTCCAGGCCTGTCCGCATCGCCTGCAGGCCCGGTTCGTATTGTGCGGTCAGCATGCAATACATCGTCTCGAGGTTCTTCAGCGTGATGCGCGAGAACGGCGACACGCCGCTCGCGCCGGCCATGCGGCGCGCGAGCTCGATGAGCTGCTGGGCGCGCTGATAAAGACCGGTCCACATGAGCGTGAGCGCGCACAGCAGTGCAACGAACATCTGCAGGTTGGGCTCGGCCGCGTGGTGCGCGCAAGCGAGCGCGCGCTCGACCCATTGCTCGATGTCGCGCCGCTGCGGCTTGCGCAGCGTGAGCGCGAACACCATGCTGCAGGCGACGCGCGCCTCGATGCTCGGTGAAGCGATGCGCACGCCCGCGGCCGCCGCCTCGTCGAGCACCGCGATCCAGCGGTCGAGCAGCGACAGGTCGTCGAGCTCGTAGAGGATCGCGTCCATCGCGCCCGAGCTCGCGAGGATCATCCCCTCGCGGCCCTGCTCGCCGCTCGCCCGAAACAGATCGAACGCTCTCTCGTACAGCAGCCGCGCCTCGCGCGGCGCGATCTGCGCCTGGCTCGCCGCCGCCCAGTACACGGCCCAGGGATAGCGCCCGAGCAGCTCGGGCGGCAGATCCTCGATCCAGTGGCGCAGCGTTTCGCCGCGGCCCTGCGCGAGCATGGCCTGCGCCTGCGCCTCGATCAGGCGCGCCATGTCGTCCCAGTCGTGGCTGTCGCGATAGAGCGCGAGCGCATCGTCGGTGCGCCCGGCGGCCTCGAGCAAGGCCGCCGCCTGCCGCTGCAGCCGCCGGCGCAGATCCTTGGCGAGCCCCTCCTGCGCACGCGCCAGCAGGAACTGGCGGAACATCGGGTGGTACTGGTAGAGCGGCTCGGGGCGTGCCTCGCGCAGCGCGACGAAATAGTTGTTGCGGTGCAGCCCATCGAGGATCGACGCGGCGCGCTCATCGCCGGTCAGCTCGCGGGCCATGCTCGCCGTCATCTGCGGCAGGCATGCGGTGCGCAGCAGGAAGTCCTGCGTCGGCGCGTCGGTCTTCTGGAAGATCTCGCCTGCCAGATAGTCGAACACCAGCTGGCTGGTCGACAGATCGGGCGCGTCGCCGAGCCCGCCGAGTTTCACCTGCTCGAGCATCAGGACGAGCCCCGCCGCCCAGCCCTGCGTGCTCGCATAAAGCGCCTCCAGCGTTTCCGCATCGAGGCCGGGACGGCGCTCGAGCGCGATCTCGCCCGCTTCCTCGCGCGTCAGGCGCAGCTCTTCCCAGCCCAGTGCGCTGAGCGCGCGGTTCGCCCGCAGCCGCGCGAGCGTGGCGGGCGGATCGCCGCGGCTCACGATCACCGCGCAGCCGCCGCGCGGCAGCTCGCCGAGCGCGATGCGCATCACCTCGTGCAGCGCCGAGGACGCCGGAATCTCGTGATAGCCGTCGAACACCACGGCGAACGGCGGCTTGAGCAACGCGTACAGCGATTGGAAATAGCGCCGGGCGAAGACCGCCAGCGCGGCGTGGTATTCCGGGGCGAGCAGCGGCAGCGGCTCGGCCGCGCCCTCGCTCAATTCCTCCGCGGCGAGCCCCAGGTAATAGAAGAAGGTGGCCGGGTCGCCATCGCCTTCATCGAGCTGGTACCAGAGGCAGCGAATGCCGCTCTGGTCGAGGTAGCTCGCGGCGAGCGTCGTCTTGCCGCATCCCGGGGGACCGGAGATCCACACCACCGAGCCTTCGCGGCCGCTGTCGAGCAGGCCGAAGAGGCGCTTTCGCGGCAGCACGCCGGCAAGGCGCGGGCGCGTAGTCTTGCCGAGCGATCCCCTCTTCGGCTTCATCGGCCTCCCAGCCTCCCGCGGCTATTGTTGCCCCGTCAGCGGCCCTGCGCAACGCCCTCGCGGCGCGGGTCGGCGCCGCCGCGCCAGCCCCCGGGCACGCGCTCGATGCCATGCAGGCCGCTTTCCAGCTCCATCAGGCGCACGTCGTGCCCGCGTTCGGTGAGCGCCGGGACCAGCGCCTCATAGCCCGAGCCGCGCTCGATCTGCGTCGGCCCGTTGCGGCTGCCGAAATTAGGCAGGTCGATCGCCTGCTGGATGTCGAGCTTCCAGTCGAGCACGCCGACCAGCGCCTTCGCCACGTAGTTGATGATCGTCGACCCTCCAGGGGAGCCCACCAGGAGCTGCAGCCGCCCTTGGGCGTCGAACACCATGGTTGGCGCCATGCTGCTGCGCGGCCGCTTGCCCGGGCCGACCTCGTTCGGCCCCCCGGGCGTGAAATCGAAATCGGTGAGCTCGTTGTTGAGGAGGAAGCCGCGCACCATGATGCGGCTGCCGAAGCCGCTCTCGACTGTGGTGGTCATCGCCACCGCATCGCCGTTCGCCTCGACGATGGAAAAGTGGCTGGTGCCGGCCTCGCTGTCGCCGGGCAGCGCGCGGCGCATCGAGCGCTCGCCGATGACGCGAGCCCGCTTGCTTAAGTACGCGGGGCTCAGCAGCCGCGCCACAGGCACGGCGACGAAGGCCGGGTCGCCCAGATAGCGCGCCCGGTCGGCATAGGCGAGCCGGCCCGCCTCGCTGAAGTAGTGCAGCGCCG
>VBCP01000012.1 GCA_005888925.1 Betaproteobacteria bacterium
GGTGCAGGTCGTCTCGATCATGCGCGACAACAGCGTGAAGCTGCAGCGCCTGATCGAGGAGCTGCTCGACTACCAGCGCGCGCTGCACGCCGCGGCGTCGCTGGAAGTGCGGCTGGTGGAGCTCGACGAGCTGGTGCGCGAGGCGGCGCGCTCGCACGAGCTCGCGGCGCAGGCGAAAGGCTTGCGCCTGACGATCGAGGCGCAGGCGGCGACGCTCGAAGCCGATCCGCAGAAGCTGCGCTCGATCGTCGATAATCTGATTTCCAACGCGGTGAAATTCACGCCGCCCGGCGGGACCATCTCCGTGCGCGCGAGGGCACTCGCCGGCGAGGCGGTGATCGAAGTGATGGACAGCGGGCCGGGCGTGCCGGCGGAGGAGCGCGAGTCGATCTTCAACCTGTTCTTCCGCGGCCGGACCAAGTCCGACCACGGGCGAGAAGGCGGCATCAAAGGCAGCGGCCTCGGCCTCGCGATCGCCCGCGAGCTGGTCGAGGCGCACGGCGGGCAGATCGCCGTGGTCGGCGGCGGGCATGGCGGGCACTTTCGCGTAACGCTGCCGCGCCGTTCGGCGCGTGCGCTGGCCGACGCCGCGTAACGACGTGCGGAGAAAATCGGACGGTTTTTCGAGGAGATAAAGGTAAAAACGATGAGCGGTGAGAATCCCAAAGTCCTGCTGGTCGACGACGACAAGGACCTATTGCAGCTGATCGCCATGCGGCTCTCGGCTGCCGGCTACAACGTGAACGCCGTGGAATCCGGCGAGGCGGCGCTCGCCAGCCTCGCCGTGTCGCGGCCCCAGGTGGTGGTGACCGACCTGCGCATGCAGGGCATGGACGGCATGGCGCTGTTCGACGCCATCCACCGCGACTCGCCCTCGCTGCCGGTCGTGATCCTCACCGCGCACGGCACCATCCCCGAAGCCGTATCGGCTACCCGCCGCGGCGTGTTCAGCTTCCTGACGAAGCCGTTCGAGCCCAAGGTGCTGCTCGACACCGTCGCCGAGGCGATGCGCCTGTCGAGCCCGCCGACCGGCGAGCGCGAAAGCTGGCGGGCCGAGATCATCACCCGCTCCTCGGCGATGGAAGATCTGCTCGCCCAGGCGCGTCGCGTCGCCGCCTCGGATGCGAGCGTCTGCATCTTCGGCCAGAGCGGCACCGGCAAGGAGCTCCTCGCCCGCGCCATCCACAAGGCGAGCGCGCGGCGCGAGGCACCCTTCATCGCGGTGAACTGCGGCGCGATCCCGGAAGGGCTGCTCGAGTCGGAGCTCTTCGGCCACAAGAAGGGCTCCTTCACCGGCGCCGTCGCCGACCGCAGGGGTCTGTTCCAGGCGGCCACCAGCGGGACGCTGTTCCTCGACGAGGTGGGCGACATGCCGCTCTCGCTGCAGGTGAAGCTCTTGCGCGCGCTCGAAGAGCGCAAGATCCGCCCGGTCGGCTCGCACGAGTCGCACGACATCGACGTGCGCGTGATCTCCGCCACGCACCGCAAGCTCGAGGAGCGCATCGCCTCGGGCGAGTTCCGCGAGGACCTCTACTACCGCCTGAACGTGGTGAAGCTCTACATTCCGGCGCTCGCCGAGCGCCGCGAGGACATCCCGCTGCTGGCGAACCACTCATTGACCCGGCTGGCCGAGCGCTATCGCCGCGGCCGGCTGCAGTTCGCGCCCGAGGCGATGGAGATCCTGGTCTCGGCGCCCTGGCCGGGCAACGTGCGCCAGCTCCTCAACGTGGTGGAGCAGGCGGTCGCCCTCGCCGCGACCGAGGTGATCCCCGAGTCGCTGGTGCGCCAGGCGCTGGATGTGGCCGACACCGCGCTCACGCCGCTGGACGAGGCGCGCAAGGCATTCGAGCGCGACTACCTCGTTAGAATCCTGAAAATCACGGGCGGCAACGTCACCAAGGCCGCGCGCCTCGCCGGCCGCAACCGCACCGAGTTCTACCGCCTGCTCGAGCGCCATTCGCTCGAGCCGGGCATGTTCAAGGGCTCAAGCCAGAAGGAGAAGGCAACCGCATGAGCAAGGTACTGGCATTCCTGGGCGCCGCGGCGCTCTCATTTGCTGCCTGGGGGCAGGAGATCGCGCCCGACCAGCTGGTGCAGAAGATCACCGAAGAAGTACTCGCCGCGATCAAGAGCGACAAGCAGCTCGCCGCGGGCGACAAGCAGAAGGCGCTCAAGCTCGCCGAGGAGAAGGTGCTGCCGTATATCGACTTCGAGCAGGCGACGCGCCTTGCCGTTGGCCGCGCCTGGTCGCAGGCGAGCCCCGAGCAGAAGAAACGCCTGGTGAGCGAGTTCCGCAACATGCTGGTACGCACCTACTCGAACGCGATCGAGGGCTACCAGGGCCAGACGCTGAAGGTGCTGCCCTCGCGCGGCAAGCAGGATCCCGAGGACACCACGGTGCGCACGCAATTCATCCGCGCCGGCGGCCAGCCGCTGCCGATCGAGTTCCACATGCGCCAGACCGACAAGACCTGGAAGGTCTACGACATCGTGGTCGAGGGCGTAAGCCTGGTGATGACCTATCGTTCCGAGTTCGACGCGGTGGTGAAGCAGGAAGGCCTCGACGGCCTGATCAAGCGCCTCGCGCAGAAGAACACGCCCGCCGCCGTCGGCGGCTCGGCGCCTAAGAAGAGCGAGAAGAAGTAGTTTTCGGCGACTGCCGCAGCGTGAGGCTCACTCGCGCTGCGGCCAGCGAATCATCCTGCAGCTTCTGGATCGCGCCGGCGAGGCTCTCGCGCGACACCACCAGGAAGCGCAGCGGCGGCCGGTTGGGAAATTCCAGCGTCGTCGCCCCGCGCGTGAAACGCCCCGCGCTGATCTCTCCCTCCGCCAATGCGCGCAGCGCGCCGCTTTCCATGTCGCGCTGATAAAGCGGAATCAGCGCCGACAGCGCGAGCGCGATCACGTCGAGCGTCTTGTAGTCCTTGGAGGGCTGCTCCGGAAAGAGGCGCTCGTGGGCGAGCGCGGCGGCCCTCGCCAGGGGAATGAAATCAGCCATCACCCGGCATCATAGGAAGCAAAAGCGGCGCGGCGGCGCCAGGGGATTGCGCCGTTCGGCTCATCGCCGGCGGTCGGTCGCGGCAAGAAGCCTTTGTCGAATATCGTCGACGCGCCGCCAGGTGATTTTGCGACGTGATGGATTTGCGTCGCGCCGCAGCGACAATATGAACCTGCGTGCGGCGATATCTCCGCAACGCGGCCACGGGTACAAAGCGGCTTATGGCCCTCGATACCGTTTCGCCTTCGCCCGGCGCTGCCCGGCAGGCCAACGTGCAAGCGCCCCGTGCCGAGAGCGGTGTGATGCCGCGCGTGCTCGTCGCGCATGCGAACAAAAGCATGCGGCAGCTCATCAAGCTGTATCTCGTGTGCTCGGGCTATGACGTCACGCTCGCCGAGGACGCCATCGAGGCAGGTAGGCAAGCGATGCAGCAGCCGCCCGATCTCATCATCCTCGACGTCGAGATGCCTTACATGGACGGCCTCGAGTTCGTCTCGGCGCTGAGGTCGGGGACGAGCGTTCCGCTGATTCCGGTGAGCTTTCCTCCGAGCTGTTGCTCGACGCCGTGTCGCGCTGCGTGCGGCCGCGCAGCGAAGCGCGCCTGCGTGCGGGCTTTCGCACCCCGCCCCTGGCAACCGCGGCCTAGCCGCGCCTTTCCCTTATCCCGCGCTGCGCGGCCCGCCCGCTGCGGAAGCGTGACGATGTTTGACCCGCGTGCAGCGCCGCCGGCGTGAATTCAGGCTCGGGCCAGCGTGCGAGGACTATACTCAATTTGATGTGTATCTATGACCGCTGACTGAGCGGTCGCGGCACAGCGCTTCCTGGGAGGGAGGGCGCATGGAGACACGATTTCTCAGCGCCAGATCTGCGGGCGTTGAGCTGAAAC
>VBCP01000619.1 GCA_005888925.1 Betaproteobacteria bacterium
CTCCAGCAAGTGGTACGAGTTCGACATCGGCTGGTTCTACATCTGCATCCTCAGCGCGCTCGGGCTCGCGACGGTGAAGAAGGTCGCGCCGAAGCCGCGCTTTGCGCAGCCGCGCGCCGTGGATTTGGACACCCTGCACGCGGTCATCGGCAACCGCTACGACGTGCTCTCGCGCTATGCCAAGTCGCTGAAGAAGACCTACGCGCACGAGCTCGAGCGTCTGCGCCGCTGGTCACCGCGCGATGCCGAAGTACTGCGCTCGCTCAGGCGCGGACTGCTGCGCGGCCAGGCGTTTGCGGGTGCCGAAAGCCACAAGGTGGCCGAGGCGCTCAAGCATTCGCGCGCGCTCGATATTGCGCTCGCCATGCGGCACGAGCTCGCGGCGCTGTGGGAGCGCTCGAGCGCCTCGAAGGAACAGCTCCTGCGCCAGCTGCAGGACTGGTGCCGGCGTGCCGAGGCGAGCGGCGTGGCGCCGCTCGTGGATTTCTCGCAGCGCCTGCGCTCCTACGCCACGGCGTAAGCACCGCACCCACATAAACAAAAAAGCCCGCGCAAGCGGGCTTTTTGCTTTATGCGGGCTTTTCGCTACTTCAGCTTGGTTTCTTTGTAGAGGACGTGCTTGCGCACCCTGGGATCGAATTTCTTGATCTCGAGCTTGTCGGGCGTGGTGCGCTTGTTCTTGGTCGTGGTGTAGAAGTGGCCGGTGCCGGCCGAGGATTCGAGCTTGATCTTCTCGCGCATGGCCTAGCCTTTCGCTTTTGAACGGGCTTTGATTTCAGCGAGTACCGCCTCGACGCCGAGCTTGTCGATACGCCGCAGCCCGGCGGTGGACACCCGCAGGCGCACCCAGCGGTTCTGGGTTTCCACCCAGAAGCGACGGTAGTGCAGATTCGGCTCGAAGGTGCGGATCGTCTTGTTGTTGGCGTGCGAGACGTAGTGGCCCTTCATCGGCTTTTTGCCGGTGACTTCGCAGACGCGGGACATCGGGACTCCGGATAGCGCGAAAGGCGCGGATTATACAGTGGAATTACAGCAGTCCACGCTCCGCGAACGAGATGGCTTGATTGCCGGCGACGATGAAGTGGTCGAGCACCTTGACCTCGATCAGCGCGAGCGCTTCCTTCAGATTGCGCGTCAGCAGCTCGTCGGCCTGGCTCGGCTGCGCGACGCCCGACGGATGGTTGTGCGCGAAGATCACCGCCGCCGCGTTGACGCGCAGCGCCGCCTTGACGATCTCGCGCGGGTAGACGCTGGTCTGCGTCAGCGTGCCTTTGAACGCGTCCTCGATGTCGATCGCTTTGTGCTGGGCATCGAGCCAGATGCAGACGAAGGCCTCCTCTTTGCGTGACGCCAGCCTGAGGCGCAGGTAATCGCGTACCGCGCCCGGCGACGTAAGCGCCGCGCTCTCTTTCAACTATTCCTGCAGCGAGCGGCGCGCGAGCTCGATCGCCGCGGCGAATTGCGCCCTCTTGGCCGGGCCCAGGCCTTTGACGGTCTCGAGCTCCGCGCCGGCTTCGAGCAAGTGCGTCACGCCCTCGTATTGCATCAGCAGGTCGCGCGCCAGGTCGACCGCGCTCTTGCCGCGCACGCCAGAGCGCAGCAGCACCGCGACCAGCTCGGCATCGCTCAGCGCGCCCGCGCCTTTCGCGAGCAGCCGTTCGCGCGGCCGCTCGGTCGCCGGCCAGTGGGATATCGCCATGGCTTACAATCCTCATCCCCTTAACGGGCCCAGGCGTTATGGCGTTGACGGGTAAAAAGCTGCTCCTCGGCCTCACCGGCGGCATCGCCGCGTACAAAGCGGCGGAGCTGACGCGACGGCTCGTCAAGAGCGGCGCCGACGTGCGCGTCGCGATGACCGATGGCGCCACGCGGTTCATCACGCCGGTCACGATGCAAGCGCTGTCGGGCCAGCCGGTGTGGACCGATCTCTGGGATCCGCGTGTCAGCGACGCGATGGGGCATATCGAGCTGTCGCGTGATCGCGAGCTGATCGCCGTGGTGCCAGCCTCGGCGGATTTCATCGCCAAGCTGGCGAACGGCCTCGCCGACGATCTGCTCTCCAGCCTGTGTCTTGCGCGCCGCTGCCCGCTGCTCGTCGCGCCGTCCATGAACGTGGAGATGTGGCAGAACGCGGCGACGCAGCGCAATGTGGCGCAGATCCGCGAGGATGGCGTCGTGATCGCCGGGCCGGCCGCCGGCGACCAGGCCTGCGGCGAGATCGGCCTGGGCCGCATGCTGGAGCCCGCCCAGATCGCCGCTGACATCGAAGCGCTGCTCGCGCCGAAGGCGCTCGCCGGCAAGCGCGTGCTGGTGACCGCCGGGCCGACGCAAGAGCCGGTCGATCCGGTCCGCGTGATTACGAACTCGAGCTCGGGCAAGATGGGCTATGCGGTGGCACGCGCCGCGCACGAGGCCGGCGCCAAGGTCACGCTGATCAGCGGGCCGGTCGCGCTCGCCACGCCCCCCGGCGTGGCGCGCATCGACGTGCGCACCGCCGAGGAAATGTTCGCCGCCGTCAAGAAGGCGGCGCCGGGAAGCGATGTGTTCGTTTCAGTCGCCGCGGTCGCCGACTACAAGGTGAAGCATCCGTCGCCGCGCAAGCTGAAGAAGGTGAACGGTCGCGCCGTGAATCTCGAGCTGGTCGAGAACCCGGACATCCTGGCGTATGTCGCCGGGATGAAGAACGCGCCTTACTGCGTCGGCTTCGCCGCCGAGAGTGAAGACCTCGCGCGCAATGCCGCCGAGAAGCGCGCGAAGAAAAACGTGCCGCTCATCGCCGCCAACCTGGCGCAGGACGCGGTTGGGACGGACGACAACGCCATCAAGCTGTACGACGCGCGCGGCGAGCACGACCTCGGGCGCGGCCCGAAGCTCGAGCTCGCGCGCAAGCTGATCGCCCACCTCGCGGGCGTGCTGCCCTCCGGGAAATGAGAAAGCTGGAGGTCAGGATCCTCGACGAGAGGATCCGCGGCATGCTGCCGCATTACGCCACGCCCGGCGCCGCCGGGCTCGACCTGCGCGCGTGCATCGACGCGCCGCTCGAGCTCGGTGCCGGCGACAGCCAGCTGGTCTCCTCCGGCATTGCGATCCACGTCGCCGATGCGGGCCATGCCGCCGTGATCCTGCCGCGCTCGGGCCTCGGCTCGAAGGACGGCATCGTGCTCGGCAACCTGGTGGGGCTGATCGATTCCGATTACCAGGGGCCGCTGATGATCTCGGTCTGGAACCGCGGCAAGGCCGCGTTCACCATCCAGCCGCTCGAGCGCATCGCGCAGCTCGTCGTGGTGCCGGTGGTGCAGGTCGAGTTCGAAGTGGTCGAGGAATTCGCCGCCAGCGCGCGCGGCGCGGGCGGCTTCGGCTCGACCGGGCGCTAAGATCCGGCTCCAGGGAGGGAGCATGAGATTCATCGCGGCACTGGGTATTGCGCTCGCTGCAGCCGCGGCTCTGCCGGCGATGGCGGCGGATCTCGACTGCCGCCTGGGCGTGACGGCCGGGGCCGTCTACGGCCGCAGCCAGCACGTGGCTTCCAACGGCGGTGCCTACACGGATACCTTCGACGTCAACGGGCGTGCCGGCGGCGTGCAATTCGGCTGCCTCGCGGCGCGCGATCGCATGAGGTATGGGGCGGCGCTCGATCTCATGGATACGAACGCCAGGGGCAATACGCAGGAGCTCGACCCGAACCAGAACTTCTTCGCCGAAACGTCATTCGACTGGATCGGCACGATGCGCGCGGTCGGCGGCTATCAGATGGATCCGAGGGTCATGGTCTATCTGACGGCAGGCTTGGCGTTCAGCGCGCTGCAGATCCGGGTGTGCAGGGTGAGCGGCGCGTTTGCAGGAACCTGCGCCGGCAGCTCGGCGACCGTCTGGGGCGTGGTCGGCGGTGTCGGCGCGCAGTATCAGGTATCGCGACGCTGGTCGCTGAACGTCGAGTACCTGGCGTTCGGCTTCGAGAACAAGGAATTTCCGACGCCCGCGACCTTCGGCGACCGCGGTGGCGGCGTGCGGCCCGAGGCGCAGGTGCTGCGCGCCGGGCTGAACTTTCACTTCTAGCTATTCCGGCTTGGCGCCGGTGTCGCGCACGACCTTCGCCCACTTGACGAGCTCGGCGCGCACGTAGTCCGCAGTGGGCTTGAGCGGCGCCGCGGTGATCTCGAACGTGAGCGCCTCGAGGCGCTCGCGGATCAGCGGATCCTGCACCGCGCGCAGCACGGCGTCGTTCAGCTTCTGCGCGATGTCCGTCGGCGTGGCGCCCGGGACGAAGATGCCGACCCAGGTGTAGTCCTCCATGTCCGGGTAGCCGAGCTCGCCGAGCGTCGGCACATCGGGCAGCGAGGCGACGCGCCGGTTCGAGGAAACGGCGAGCGCGCGCAGCCGGCCCGACTTGATGTGCGGCATCGGCGCGGTGCCGGCCA
>VBCP01000620.1 GCA_005888925.1 Betaproteobacteria bacterium
CAAGGGTCGCCGCCGCCTGCAGGAAGAAGAGCACGCCGCCGGTCACCAGCAGCTGATTGATCGGCTCCGCACTCAGCACGGGGCGGATGACGAACTGATGCAGGATCAATCCCAGCAGCGCGACGATCGCGATGGCCGCGAGCATCGCGAGCACCAGCGGCCAGTGGTACTGCACGTGCAGGTAGTACACCGCGTACATGCCGCACATGATCAGCTCGGCGTAGCAGATCCAGACGACGTCGATCACGCCGAAGATGAGATTCAGCCCGAGCGACAGCAGCGCCAATAATCCACCCAAAAGCAAACCATTGAGCACCGCTTCGAGCAGGAAGATGTCGAAGACGTCGCTCATAGTCCTAGGTACGCCTTTTGTATTTCGGGTGCGGCCAGCAGCTCGGCCGCGCTGCCGCTCTGCACGATGCGCCCGGCGTCGAGCAAATAAGCGCGGCTCACGACCTTCAGCACCTGGCGGATGTTCTGCTCGACGATCAGCACGGTGTAGCCCTGCGCGCAGATGCGGCCCACTAGTTGGAAGATCGCCTGCACCACCACCGGCGCGAGGCCGGCCGAGGGCTCATCCAGCAACAGCAATTTGGGGCCGGACATCAGCGCGCGGCCGATCGCACACATCTGCTGCTCGCCGCCGGACATGGTGCCGGCGATCTGGCGGCGCCGCTCCTTGAGCAGCGGGAACAGTGCGTAGACCTGGTCCAGGCGCTCGGCGTATTGCCGGCGGGAGGTGAACGCGCCCATGCGCAGGTTCTCCTCCGCCGTAAGGCGCGGGAACAGGCGCCGGTTCTCCGGCACATGCGCGATGCCGCGCGCCACCACCGAATGCGGCGGCACGTCATTAAGGTTTTTAGTTTCAAAGAGAATGTCCCCGCGCGTGGGCTCGATCAGCTTTGAGATGAGGCGCAAGAGCGTCGTCTTGCCGGCGCCGTTGGGCCCGATCACCGCTACGGATTCGCCGGCGTTGACGTCGAGGCTGACGTCGAACAGCGCCTGGAAGCCGGCGTAGCCGGCGGAGACGTTAGCGACGTGCAGCATAGGCCTGCACTTCCGGCGCGTCGGTGCCCAGATACACCTCGATCACCTTGGGATCGCGCGCCACTTCGGCGGGCTTGCCGCGCGCGATCACCTCGCCGTGGTCGAGCACCACGCAGCGGTCGACCACGCGCATCAGCACGCCCATGATGTGCTCGACCCAGACGATGGTGATGCCGCGCTTCGCGCGGATCGTGGCGAGGAGATCCGCGGCCTGGTCCATCTCGCCGTGGTCGAGCCCGCCGAGCGACTCGTCGGCGAGCAACAGCTTCGGCTGCGTCGCGAGCGCTCGCGCCAGCTCGAGCTTCTTCAGGCCGGCAGCGCCGAGGCTTTCCACTTTCGAAGAATCCTTGGCGGGAAGATGGACGAGCTCGAGCGTTTCCCGGGCCACCACGTAGGCCTGCTCGCGGGAGAGCTTGCGGTTCTGGCCATAGAACGCGGCGAGCGCGACGTTGTCGAGCACCGTGAGCTTGCGGAAGGGCTTCGGGATCTGGTGCGTGCGCCCGATCCCGGCGTGCGCCACGCGATACGCCGGCAGGCCGCCGATCTCGCGGCCGAGAAAGCGCACCGAGCCCGCGGTGGGCCGGAACGCGCCGGCGATCAGGTTGAAGGTGGTGCTCTTCCCCGAGCCGTTCGGGCCGATGAGGCCGAGGATCTCGCCCTCGGCCACCTCGAAGGAAACGTTCTTGACGGCGAGGAAGCCGTCAAAGCTCTTGGTGAGCCCGCTTACCTCGAGCACTTACGGCGCAAAGGCGTGGCCCTTCGGGAAGGGCAGCACCGGATCGGTCGTCTGGATCTCCTTCGGCCAGGCGATGCGCGCGCGGCCGTTCACGTACTGCATGACGATCGGGAAGGCGCGCTCGTTCTGCCCGGCGAGCGGGTGGCCCGGCGGGAAGAACTTCACGCCATAGCCCTGCATCGTGCCGCCGACCGGGATGTCGGTCTCGAGCGCGGCCTTGCGCAGCGACTCGGAGTCGAAGCCGCCGTATTTCTTGATGGCACGCGGCAGGACGTCGTTCAGCAGGATCCAGGTGTTGTTGAAGCCCATCGAGACGTGCGGCGGCAGCTCGCCCGGACCCTTGACGGCCTCGTAGCGCTTGACCATCTGCTGCGTGAGATCCCAGATGCCGGGCTTGAGCGTCTTCGGATCGAGGAGCTGCGAGGCCGCCGGGTCGATCGAGTGGAAGTAGTTGACGTCCTCGCCGAAGGTCTGGCGCAGCTTGTCGATCTGGCTGTGGCCGGCGCCGTGGCCGATGATCGCC
>VBCP01000013.1:0-375 GCA_005888925.1 Betaproteobacteria bacterium
CGAGTTCGTGCAGGACGAGCATCTCGACGAGCATGCGACTTGCTTCAACGTCAGGGACCGCGGCCTGGTGGTGATCTCCTCCTGCGGGCACGCCGGCATCGTCAACTCGGTGCCCCAGGCGGTCGCGGTGTCCGGCGTGACCAAGGTGCACGCGGTGATGGGCGGCTTCCATCTCTTCCCGGCCGACGAGGACTATCTCAAGCGCACCATTGCCGAGCTGCAGGCGATGAATCCGGATGTGCTGATCCCGCTGCACTGCTCGGGCCCGGAGATGGTGCGGCTCACGCGCGCGGTCGCGCCCGACAAGCTGCTCACCTCGACCACCGGCACCGAATTCACCTTCGGGACGTGAAGGTCATCGCCGCTGTTGCGGCC
>VBCP01000013.1:381-1120 GCA_005888925.1 Betaproteobacteria bacterium
CGACGCGGGTCGCCTCATGACCGAGCTGATGTCGGGAAGGGCGGCGGTCGGCGGGCCTTTCGCGCTCGCCGACCCGGCGGGGACGGTGCGCTCGCTCGCCGAGTTCCGCGGCAAGCTGGTGCTGGTCTACTTCGGATATACGCAATGCCCCGACGTCTGCCCGACGGACCTCGCGCGCATCGCCGCCATGCTCGCCGCGCTGGGCGACGACGCGCGGGCGATCCAGCCGGTGTTCATCACCCTCGATCCGGCGCGCGACACGCTGCCCGTGCTGCGCGAATACGCCGCGGCGTTCCATCCGCGGCTCGTCGCGCTGCGCGGCAGCGAGGAGGAGACGCGCCGCGTCGCGACGAGCTACAAGGTGTTCTACGAGAAGGTGCCGCAGCCGCGCGGCTATCTCATCGACCACATGCCGCTCACTTTCCTGCTCGACCGCGAAGGCCAGTACGTCGCGTTCTTTCCGCCCGGCACGCCGCCGGAGCGCATGGCGGTGATGGTGCGCGAATCCATGGGAGGCAAGCCGTGAAACTGTTCCTCGCAGTGCTGCTGCTCGCCGCCGTCGAGGCGATGGCGCAGACCTATCCGGCGAAGCCGGTGCGCATCATCGTCGCGGTCGGACCGGGCGGCGGCGACGACTTCACCGCGCGCCAGGTGGCGGCGAAGCTCTCCGAGGTGCTCGGCGTGCAGTTCATCGTCGAGAACCGGCCGGGCGCGGGCGGGATGATCGGCCAGACCTTCG
>VBCP01000013.1:1305-4188 GCA_005888925.1 Betaproteobacteria bacterium
GACAAATCCCGTACTGGAGCGTGACCCTCTTCAACAGCATGACCGCCATCAGCGCGGTCGAAGTGCAGTACAAGTCGGTTCCCGACGCCATCACCGACATCCTCGCCGGGCGGCTCGACTATTCGTTTGTGCCCGTGGTGAACGTAGTCGGCAACCGCGAGAAGCTGCGCGCGCTCGCCGTGACCACGCGCCTGCGCGCGGAGATGCTGCCCGACGTGCCGACCATGGCGGAGGCGGCGCTGCCCACGTATGAGATGCCGGCGTGGCGCAGCATCATGGGCCCGGCGGGCATGAGCGCCGAGACCGTGCGCATCCTCAACCAGGCGATCGCGAAGAGCCTCGCCGCGCCGGACCTGCGCGAGCGCTTCGCGAAGTCCGGGTCGGTGCCGGCGACGAGCACGCCGGAGGAGCTGCGGAAGCGCTACGAGGACTGGATGGCGATCTTCGGCAAGATCGCGAAAGACGCGAAGATCCAGCCGCACTGATGGCGGGCGCGCATCACAACCCACTTTACAAGGGAGCGGGCGGCACCGTGGTGCTGCCGAAGTCGGTCTTCCTCGATCGCGAGGACGGCGGCCACCTGATCGTCAACCCGCCGCGCGACGTGTGGGAGCAGAGCGAGCTTTCCGCGGTCGAGCTCGCGCACTGGTGCTTCCTCGTCGGCGCGATCGGCCGCGCGATGATCGACGTCCTGCCGCAGCTCGAGGGCGGCTGCGTGAATTACTTCGAGGCCGGCAACTGGGCGCTGAACGACGCCGCGCCTCCCAAAGGCCCGAAGCGGGCGCCGGACCATCGACGCGTGCACATGCATGTCTTTGGCAGAAGCAGAGGCGCGAAGCATCCGTCGTGGCGCTGGGGCGAGGCACCGCGGCTGCCCGACTACCAGGACCGCAAGAAGTGGACGGCGGAGTTCGCGCCGCTCGAGGCGA
Source organism: Betaproteobacteria bacterium (assembly GCA_005888925.1). GTDB lineage: Bacteria > Pseudomonadota > Gammaproteobacteria > Burkholderiales > SG8-39 > SCGC-AG-212-J23. The sequence continues at coordinate 2,235 of VBCP01000013.1, forward strand.
AGGAATGCAGCGCGATCGTCAAGCAAGCGAAGCTCATCCTCAAGAGGCGCTATGAATAAATGGCGACTGTCCCTGTTTTTCTGGGCGGCGCTCGCGTGCGCCCAGGCTTATCCGACTAAGCCGGTCACCTTCGTCGTGCCGTTTCCGCCCGGCGGCGGCACCGACATCTCGGCGCGCACGGTGGCGACCAAGCTCACCGACAAATGGAAGCAGTCGGTGGTGATCGAGAACAGGAGCGGCGCCGCGGGTATCCGCGGTGCCGACGCCGTGGCGAAGGCGCGGCCCGACGGCTACACGCTGCTGATCGTCAACGTCGGCATCACGTCGATCAATCCGGCGCTCTATGCGAAGCTGCCTTACAACCCGGATACCGCGTTCGCGCCGATTTCGCTCATCTGCGAGCTGCCGTTCGTGCTGATGGCGAGTCCGTCGTTCCCGCCCAACTCGGTGAAGGAGCTCGTCGCCTACGCCAAGGCGAATCCCGACAAGGTGACCTTCGCGAGCTCGGGCCTGGGCGGCTCGCCGCATCTCACCGCCGAGATCTTCCAGCTCGCCACCGGGACGAAGATGACCCACGTGCCCTACAAGGGCGGCGGGCAGGCGATGCCCGACCTGATGGCGGGGCACGTCAACCTGCTGTTCGCCTCGGTGCTCGAAAGCTCGGGGCACATCAAGAGCGGGAAGCTCAAAGGCCTCGCGGTGACGCATGCGAAGCGCTCGCCGGCGCTTCCCGACGTGCCGACGCTCGCCGAGGCCGGCGTGAAGGATGCCGAGTCCGGCTCGTGGATCGCGCTCCTCGCGCCGGCGGGAACGCCCGCCGCGATCGTCGCCAAGGTCGGCGCCGATGTCAGGGATGTGGTGGCGCAGCCGGACGTAAGGGAAAAGCTGATCGCGCAAGGCGCCGTGCCGCAGGCCAGCACGCCGGCCGAGCTGCAGGCGCTGATCAATGCCGACCTCGCGCGCTACGGCAAGATCATCCGTGAGAAAGGGCTGAAGGCCGAGTGACTGTCAAAAAGTGAGAGAAGGTTTCGCCACACCATAGGAGGTCTAAGATCGTCCTATGGAAGTACTTCTGGTCGACGACCAGGCGGTGACCGTGCAGGTATACGCCGCCATCGTGAGGAAAACGTTCAGCGGCGCGCGCGTGCACATCGCCCTCGACCTGCGCGAGGCGCTCGAGATCGCCGCCCACCGCAGATTCGAGGTGGTGCTGCTCGATCTCATGCTGCCGACTTCCGCGGGCGTGGACACGCTGCTGCGGTTCCGCAAGGCCTGGCCGGCGCTGCCCGTGCTGGTCGTCGCCGCCGCCGAGGACAAGGAAACGATCCGCGCCTGTCTCGATGCCGGGGCGCGCGGTTATGTGCCGAAGACCTCGGCGCTGGTCGCGCTCGCGGGAGCGATGCAGACCGTTGTCACGGGCGGGCGCCACGTGCCGCCGGAAGCGCAAAGGCCGGAGCTGAAACCCGCCGCCAATGGCCGGTAATTCGGGCGGCTGAGGCCGGCAGCGGCTACTTGCCGAGGTGCTTGTCGAAGAACTGCGCGATCTCGGCAAACGCCTCTTTGCTTTCCGGAGCATTCGCATCGCGGTAGTAATGCGCGTGCGACTGACCCTCGAACACCTGCAGCACGGCCTCGACGCCGGCCTGGCGCAGCTTTCGGTGCACGCGCACCGTATTGCTGAGAAGAAGGTCGCGCGCCGGGCTCATCTGCACCAGGTTGCGCAGCGGCGTGCCGCCCTTCTGGTATTGCAGCGCCTCGCCGATATTGATCGCCGCGACCGTGATCTGCTTGCCGAGGATCGCCGCGCGCACGTCGGCCGAGCCCTTGAAGGGAATGTGGCGCATCTTCACGCCGGCAGCGCGCTCGAACTTGAGCATCGCGAGGTGATCGTCGGAGCCGATGCCGGTGGTGCCCACCGTCACCTCGCCGGGATGCGCCTTGGCATAGGCCGCGA
>VBCP01000143.1 GCA_005888925.1 Betaproteobacteria bacterium
CGAGACGCCGAACAGGCGATCGGCGCGGTAGCCGGGATAGTCGCCCGCGCCCAGATGGATCTCGACGCCCGACGTATCGCTCCTCAGATCCAGATTACTGGTGATGGATGCGGAGTCCAGCGCGCCCGCATCGACCATCTTGCTCGATGACACCACGCGCACGTCGATCTTCGGCTCGCGCTTGGCGAAATCCGCCAGGCGCGGCATCAGCCAGCGCGCGGTGAACACCGGTGGCGCGGTGATCTGCAGATCGGCCTCGTCGGCGCGCAGGTGAATCATCTCCACCGCCGCGGCGAGCGACTCGAAGCCCTCGCGCAGCTTCGGCAGGCAGGCGCGCGCGGCTTCCGTGAGCTGCACGCCGCGTCCGGCGCGCTTGAAGAGCTGCACGCCGAGGTAGTCCTCCAGGCTTTTGATCTGGTGGCTCACCGCGGCCTGGGTGATGGAGAGCTCGTTGGCCGCGTCCTTGAACGAGAGGTGGCGCGCGGCGGCTTCGAATACCCGCAAGGCGTTGAGGGGCGGAAGGCGATAGATCATTTTTTCTTATGCCAGAAGTGAGATTTCATCGTTTGTAGTCGCGCTGCTGCGGCACTACATTCACTGCATGAAAAACCGCGACCTGAACCAATTCCCGACTCCGGAGGAATTGTACGCGCTGGAGCGTGCGGCCCGAGTCGCGCGTTTGCACGAGATGGCGCAGCTCGCGCGCGGCGCGTTCAACGCGCTGCGGCATCTGTTCGAAGCGAAAGGATGGCGACATGCTTAAGACCAAGTTCTGGAAAGACGCGGCGGCCTCGCTGCCGGCGCAGGTGCGTGCGCGCCACATCGCCGAGCTCGAGCGTGCGGAACGCTGGGAACTCGCGCTCGACGGCGCGATCGAAGCACTGACGCGCGTCAAGAACGCGTTTGCGACGAAGTTTCAAACGCTGCGCAGCGCGCACTGATCAAAGCTTGCCTCGCCGTCCGAGCAAATCCGACGCCTACCTCCTCCTCCTCTGGCTAGGGCCCGCTCGGGCGGCGAGCATCTAAATCGGGGTCGGACCCCGATTTTTTTTGCAGTAGCATTCCGCGGATGAAGAAGGCGCCACCGCGCGCGGCGGGCGTGGTCGTGTTCCGCCGCACCGGCCGCGGCATCTATCTGCTCATCCTGCGCGCGTACCAGAACTGGGACTTCCCCAAGGGCCTGGTCGAGCCGGGCGAAGACCAGCTCGCCTGCGCGAAGCGCGAGCTCAAGGAAGAGACCGGCCTGTCCGGCGTCGACTTCCCCTTCGGCGAGGAATACCGGGAGACGCTGCCTTACTCGGGCCACAAGGTCGCGCGCTACTACCTCGGCGAGACCGAGGAGGTCGAGATCGAGCTGCCCGTGTCCAAGGAGCTCGGCCGCCCGGAGCACCACGAGTACCGTTGGGTCACCTTGGACCAGGCGGAAGAGCTCCTGCCGCCGCGCCTCGCGGTCGTGCTCGAGTGGGCGAAGCGCACCATCTCCGGCAGCTAGGACAATTATTTCTTCTTGAGCAGCTTGTCGAGCTCGGCGAGCGGGCGATGCTTCGCCGGCGACGGCTCCGACTGCTTCGCCGTGCCGCCCGCCTGCGAGTCGACGATGCGCGCGTGCTCGTTCTCGTGGCAGTAGACGCAGAGCAGCTCCCAGTTCGAGCCGTCCGGCGGATTGTTGTCGTGGTTACCGTCCTTGTGGTGCACGGTGAGCTCGCGCAGGCGCCTGCCGGAGAATTCGCGCGCGCACCGAGTGCAGAGGTGCGGCAGGATCTTGAGGGCTTGGCCGCGGTAGTCCATCAACCGCTATTTCTCAGGCCGGCGGCGACGCCGTTGATGGTGAGGTGGATGGCGCGCAGCAGGCGCTCGTCGCCGCCGTCGGCGCGGTGGCGGCGCAGCAGCTCGACCTGCAGGTGGTTGAGCGGATCGAGGTAGGGGAAGCGGTTGCGGATCGAGCGCGCGAGCGTCGGGTTGTCGGCGAGCAGCTCGCTTTGCTCGGTGATCGCCGCGAGCCAGCGCCGCGCGCGGTGCCATTCCGTCTCGATGCGGCCGAACACCTCGCGGCGCAGCGCCGGATCGGGGACCAGCTCGGCGTAGCGTGAGCCGATCGCGAGATCGGTCTTGGCGAGCACCATGTCCAGGTTGGAAAGCACCGAGCGGAAGAACGGCCAGGCGCGGTGCATCTCGCGCAGCTCTTCGATATTTCCCTTCCAGCTCTCGACGGCGGAGCCGAAGCCGTACCACCCCGGCAGCATCAGGCGGCACTGGCTCCAGCTGAACACCCACGGAATCGCGCGCAGATCCTCGATCGACTGCGACGCCTTGCGCGACGCCGGGCGGCTGCCGATGTTGAGATCGGCGATCTCCGCAATCGGCGTCGAAGCGCGGAAGTAGTCGACGAAGCCGGGCGCCTTCACCAGAGCCCGGTACGCATCGAAGGCCGCGCGCGAGAGCTCCTCCATGATCGCCACGTGGCGCGCGCTGCGCTCCTGCGGCGGCTTCCTGGCGAGGCTCGCTTCCAGCGTCGCGGCGGCGAGCGTCTCGAGATTGCGCCGGCCGGTTTCCGGGTCGGCGTACTTGCTCGCGATGACTTCGCCCTGCTCGGTGAGCCGCAGCGCGCCGTCGACGGTGCCGGGCGGCTGCGCGAGCACCGCCTCGTAGCTTGGCCCGCCGCCGCGCCCGATGGTGCCGCCGCGGCCATGGAACAGGCGCAGCCGCACGCCGCGCGCATGGCACTCGCCGAGCAGCGCCTCGGCCGCCTTGTAGAGCGACCAGTTCGAGGTGAGATAGCCGCCGTCCTTGTTGCTGTCGGAGTAGCCGAGCATCACCTCCTGCTCGTCGCCACGCCCGGCGACCCAGCCGCGATAAAGCGGCAGCTCGAGCGCCTCGGCCATGATCCGCCCGCAGCGCTCCAGATCCGCGATCGATTCGAACAGCGGAATGATGTCGAGCTCGAGCGGCACCGCCGCGCCGGGCTTCAGCAATCCGGTCTCGCGCAGCAAGAGACCAACTTCCAGCAGGTCCGATACCGAGTCGCAGTGCGAGATCACGTAGCGCGGCACCGCGCGCATGCCGAAGCGCCGGCGGCCTTCGGCCGCGGCGGCCAGGATGCCGAGCTCGTTTTCCACCACCGGCGAGTACTGCAGGTGCGGCGAGCGCAGCGGGCGCGGCCCCGCCAGCTCCTTCGTCAGCAGCGCGACGCGCGCCTTCTCGTCGAGATCCCGGTAGCCGGCGATGCCGGCGCGGTTGAGCAGCTCGTCCACCGCCGCCTCGTGCACGTCCGAGCTCTGCCGCAGGTCGAGCGGCGCGAGGTGGAAGCCGAACAGGCTTGCCTTGCGCTCGAGCGCGCGCAGCCGCCCGCGCGCGAGGAGACCTGCGCCCTGCTTCCTCAGCGAGTTGGCGATCGTCTTCAGCTCGCCGGCGAACTCCTCGGGGGCCTCATAGGGCGTTGCCTTGCGGATCGGGGCCGGGCTCGCGGGGTGCTGCGCCAGCGCCTCGGACGTGGCGGCGAGGCGCGCGTAGATGCCGGTGATCGCGCGCCGGTAAGGCTCGTCCTGCCGGTGCGGCGACGGATCGCCCGAGCGCTCGGCGAGCCGCTCGACTTCCGGCGACACCGGGCTCAAGCGCGACGAAAGGCCGAGCTCGCGGCCCAGCAGGTGGGCCTCCTCGAGGTAGTGCGAGAAGAGCAGGCGCGCGTGCAGCATCTGCGCCGTGCGCAGCACCGCCGCAGTGACGTTCGGATTGCCGTCGCGATCGCCGCCGATCCAGCTGCCGACGGTGAGGAACGGCGGCAGCCACGGCAATCGCTCCAGCGCGAAGCGCTCCTTCAGGGCGTGCTCGAACTCCGCGTAGAGGCGCGGCAGCTCGTGCAGGAAGGTGAGGCGGAAATAGTTGATGCCGTTGGTTACCTCGTCGGCGACCTGCAGCCCGGCAAGCCGCAGCATCGACGTGAGCCAGAGGCGCAGTACCTCGGCGTGGATCGCTTCGTCACGTTCGCCGCTCTGCCGCTGTGCGATCAGCCGCGCGATCTCACGCTCGCATTCGAGGATGCTCTGGCGCTGCACCTCGGTCGGATGCGCGGTGAGCACCGGGCTCACCCGCGCCCGGCTGAACCATGCCATGAGCTTTTCCAGGCCGACGCTGCGCACTTCGTCGAGCGCGTGGGACAGGCTTCCCGGCCGGCGCGGCGCGCCGGCCTGCGCGTGCGCGCGGCGCCGGCGGTGCTGCTGCTCGTCCTCGGCGATGTTCAAGAGATGCGAGAAGAAGCTGAACGCGCGCACCACGTCCATCGTCTGGTCGAGGTCGAGCGCGTTCAGGAGACGATCGAGCTCCGCCTGGCTGGTGTTCTCCTTGCGGAACGTCACCGCGGCCTGCCGGATGCGCTCGATGCGCTCGAGCGCATCGGCGCCCGCCTGGTCGCGGATCACCTCGCCCAGCAGCCGGCCCAAGAGGCGCCGGTCCTCGCGGAGCGGATTCTCCTTATCGTCGAGCGGAGCGTTCATCGTCCACTGCAAGAATCGGGGTCAGACCCCGGTTGATTTCAATCCGAGGCGAGCCTAGCATGGGCCCGCGAACTTATAGGAGGTGCCTATGTGCTACGAGTTCGACTGGGCGTACCAGCAACGCAGGGCCGAGGAAGCGCGCAGGGAGCTGCAGCGCCGGGACGAGGAGCGCCGGGCGAAGGAGCAGAAACCGAAGGAGCCGGTGCCCGACAAGAGCAGGGACGCAGAGCCCGTCCCGGTGTAAATGAAAAACCCCGCCTCGGCGGGGTTTTTAGTTTGTGACGCGGGGTTTGCTGCCGCGGCCGAGCTTGAAGCGTTTTTCGGCGAGTGCAAGGAGCGCGAGGATCTCGGCCTTCTGCGTCGCCTCTTCCTTGGTCGCGCCGTAGGCGACGAGCTGCGGAAATTCCGGCACCTGCGCGGTCCAGCGGCCGTCCTTCTCCTGCTGGTGGACGATCGAGAAGTGCATCAGCGCGCGCCTTCCTTACCTGGCGGGCGCGGCGCCGCCCTGGCCGGCGATCGATTCCTTCCAGATCACCGCGTCGTCCACCGCGTAGAGCATGCAGCCGCCCTTCGCGACGTTGCCGCACTGCCTCATGGCGACGTCTTTCGCATCGTTGAGGCCGCCGGCGAAGCCGCAGCGCCCGTCGGCGCTCACCGCGTAGGCGCGCGGGCCAGGCGACTCAAGGAACGCGCGGTAGAGACCCTTGCAGGCGTCGCTCTTGATGTTCGGCACGCGATCAAGCGCGAGAAGCGGCGCGCGCTCCGGATCGGCGGAGTCGAGCCGCGTGAAGGCGACGCCGTGCTTGGCGAGGAAGCCCTCGACGGTCGGCAGCCAGTAGCGCACGCCGAGCGTGTCGCCGAAGAGATAGTGGCCGTCCTTGCCGAACGCCGGCTGCAGCACGTACTCGGCGTTCGCGCCGGCTGCGTTGAAGCGCTCGTACCAGCCGCGCGACACCTTCGGGCTGAAGAAAAGGTCGTTCTCGGCGTAGTGGAACAGCACCGGCACGTGGATGTTCTTGCCGATCGAGTCGAACACGCGCGCCACCGGCTCGATGGCGCAGGGCACGCCCGGATTTATTTCCGGGTCGCCGCCGCGTCCCGCGGCGAAGGCGAGCACTGCGACCAGCCCCTGCGGCTGGCGCGTGCCCGCGGTGAACACCGACACCATGCCGCCCGCGGACTGGCCGGCGAGCATCATGCGGTTGCCGTCGACGTACGGCAGCGCCCGTGCATAGTCGTACGCGACCATCACGTCATCGGCCGCGTTCTGCTCGGCGCTCTTGTAATCGGGATTGCTGCAGGAGCCCGGATCCTCGGCCATGTCGCCGCCGGTCGCGCCGAAGCCGCGGCGCAGCGGCATCACGACGACGTAGCCGCGCCGGGCGAACACTGCAGCAGCATTGATCAGCAGATCGGACGATTCGCGCGCGCGCTCGCGCGCCGAAGCGGAGACGCCGTGATTCAGGACCACCGCGCCGAAGGGTCCTTGCGCGTCGGGGCGCAGGATCGTCGCGGCGATGCTGCGGCCGTTCGGCGCTGGGATGCGCACCTTTTCTTCGACGAGCCGCGGGCCGTAATAGGAGTGGTCTTCTTGGGCGTTCGCCGCAGTGGCGACGAGGCCGGCCAGTAGCGCGACGGTGAGCGCTGCAGTCAGCGTCAGCGCGCGCGCGATCCTCCGTTGTCCTCCCATCGCCTGCGTCCTCCCTAGTGAATATCACTACGAACCGCTACGAACTGTAGCGAGGAATACGACAAGGGGGAAGACTGAAAATTTGATAGCGGTGTAGTTGTAGTTGCTGTCGGGAGCTCCCGACATGCGCGGCGCTGCTCTTTTATTTCAAGTACATACGCGGCGCACTGCCCATTTCATAGGCAGGAGCACTACACGGCTTTTCCCGGCGCGGATCGCAGCGCAAAAAATATTTGTCGGGAAGCGTCCACTGGCGATTCCCACCACATGGCGGGCGATCGCCAGCGCCGCTTCTCCTAGCGCATTACGAGCAGAAGAGGCCCGCCGCGCCGCCGCTCGGATTGGCCGGCTCGGTCGCCGACCATGAATTGACGAGCGGGTTGATCGTCACCGAGCAATCGGTGCCGACCACGAACTGGAACACGCGCCAATACTCGTTCGAGGCCTCGCCCGCCCCCGGGAAGAAGATCCGTATTTGCGAGCCGACGCGAACCTCGACCCGCGCGGGCGAGCCGGTCTGGCCGGGGGTGAACGTGCCACTGAAGTTATGCACGAAGTATTCGTTCGTGCCCTGGGTTAGGCGCAGGATGGTGATCACCTCGGGTCCGAAGCTCGTGACGTCGTCCACGTCCAGGGCGGCGAACGGCGCCGCCGACAGCGAGCCGCGCGACGCGAAGAACACGTGCATGTTGTTCGGCCCCTTCAGGTGCGAGTCAAGGTCGAACGGCTGGGCGCCCCAGGTGAGCCTAATCGTCATGCCTGCTGTCGGCATGATCAAGCATGGGATCAGCGTGAAGTCGGTTGCGCTTTGCCCCGCGCTGATCGTCCCCGAGTTCGAGCTGCGCGGAGAGGTCCCGGTGATTACCGCCGCCCCGCCACGCTTCATCGGCACGAGTGCTACGCCCGATGCGTTGGTGGTGGCGGTGCCACCGCCGCTGTAGTCAACGCCGTCGGAGTTCACGCGAGCGCCGCCGACCGGCGCGCCGGCCTGGTCGTGGACGCACGCGGTAATGATCGAGGCGGTGTAGATCTGGCCGGCGGTCCAGGTGGCGATGCGCGTCACCGTTCCCTCGTAGTACTGATTGGGCGCCACGCCCTGCAGCGTGGCGGTGCCTTCCTCCACCCAAAGGCCCGTGGCGCTGTCGAAGCGCATCAGCGCGAGCGTCAGCGGAAGGGTCGTGTTGCGGGAATTGACGGGAATGCGGATCGTCGCCGGCGCCACGAGGTTGGTGAGCGCGACGCCACCGGCGTCGGTGATCCGGATGTCGAGGCCGCCGAAGGTCTCGAACTGAGCCGCGCTGCCGCCCGCCGCCGGCTGCACCACGTATTCGCCCGGCAGGAGAAACGCGTCGAGCGAAGGCCCGATGGGCGTGAGTAGCGCGGTCGCAGACCCGGCGCTGGGAGCACTGCCGTCCGCCCGGCGCAGGCTGTTGCCGGGGATGTCGATCTGGCCCGTCGAGCCCGCGACCGTCAACGTGCCACCCGTAGCGGGATCGAAGGGATCCAGGGCGCCGTTCGGCACGATTTGCACGATGAGCGAGGTTTCGATCGTGCTGCTGATCTGCACCGTGCGGGACTGCGGCGCATAGGTGTTCAGCGTGAACGACACCACGTTGGAGCCATTGGGAATCGTCGGCAGCGCGAAGTTGCCTTGGGTGTCGGTGATCGTGCTCAAGGCACCGGCGGTCACGGTGACGCCGGAGACCGCCGTGCCGTTGGTCGAGTCGACCACGAGGCCGAGCAGGCCCGTGATCGTCGGGGCGGGAACGATGTTGCTCGGGGGTGAAAACGGCCGCGCATCTACGCTATCACCCGTGCCGCCGCCGCAGGAGACGAGGACACACGCCAGCCACGCGGTGAGCGCGCCGCACAATATTCTTTTCATTTTGTCCCCTTTGCGATTCAGGGCCCCCTGCCGGGGACAGTACCAGCAAGCCCCGACGCGGACAAGCCGGTTACGACACGCGAAGCCCAATTACCACATGGCGCGCAGCTTTTTGCCCACGTCAACGGCGGGAAGCTCGTCCCAGACGCGCTCTTCCAGGCACGCCATCACCGCCCTGGTGAGGAAGCGGCTCTTCGCGCCGTAGACGTGGCGATCGCCCATGCGCGACTGCTGCGTGACGTAGTACTTGAGCGGCGCGATGAGATCGAGATCGCTTTTCGCGCGCGTCATCGCCACGTAGAGCAGGCGCTGCTCCTCCTCGATGAGCGCGGCGCTGCCGGTCGCAAACTCGGATGGAAAGCTGCCGTCATTGACGTTCAGCACGTACACCGCATCCCACTCCTGTCCCTTCGCCGAGTGCACGGTCGAGAGCACCAGGTAGTCCTCGTCCAGGTGGGGATCACCGGAGAGGTCGCCGGTCGCCGCCGGTGGATCGAGCGCCAGCTCGGCGAGGAATGTCTCGCGGTCTTTGAAGTTCGTCGCAATGCGCTCCAGCTGCGCGAGGTCTGCGGCGCGCACCTGCGCCTGCTCGTAGATGCGTTGGAGGTGCGGCTCGTACCACTCGCGCACGCGCGCCACCTGGCCGGCCCATGGGCTCTCGGGATTTGCGATCGATGCCAGCAACCGGCCCAGCGCAGCGTCCACCGAGCCGAGCGACTCCCAGCCGCCGATTTCAAACCGGGTGTACGCGTGCTGCGCCGTCGCCGGCCCGACGCCGGACAGGAGCTGCAGCGCGCGGAAAGCGGCGATGCGGTTCTTCGGGTTGTCGGCCCACCTGAGCACCGCCAACATGTCCTTGACATGCGCGGCTTCCAGGAATTTGAGGCCGCCGTACTTCACGTAGGGAATGTTCCGGCGCACGAGCTCGAGCTCCAGCACGTCGCTGTGGTGCGAGCTGCGGAAGAGCACGGCCTGGCGTTTCAAGGCTGTGCCGCGCTCCCGGTGATCCAGAACCTTGGTAACCACGTAGTTGGCCTGCGCGGCATCGTCGGCCACCGTCACGTAGCGCGGCTTCGCGCCCGTGCCCTTGATCGAGCGCAGGCGCTTGCCGATCAGCGCATTGGCGGCGTCGAGGATCGGCTGCGTCGAGCGGTAGTTGTCTTCCAGGTCGACCGTCGCGGCGCGGTATTGGACGGCGAAGCCGCGGATGTTGCCGACGGTGGCGGCGCGGAACGAATAGATCGCCTGCGCGTCGTCGCCCACCACCGTGAGGCCTTTGCCGCCGGGCCGCAGGCGCGCGAGGATCTCGGCCTGCAGCACGTTGGTGTCCTGGTATTCGTCGACCAGGATATGGTCGAAGTCGCCGCCGATGTCGCGCGCCAAGCGCTCGTCGCCGAGCATCGCGTGCCAGTAGAGCAGCAGATCGTCGTAGTCGAGCGCCTGGTTGTCGAGCTTGCGCGCGACATAGGCGCGGTAGAGGCGCGTCAGCTCCTCCTCCCATTCCACGCACCAGGGAAAATGCGCCTCGAGCGTGTCGCGCAACGCGCCCTGCGTGTTCACTTTGTGGGAATAGATCGCGAGGCAGCTGTCCTTGCGCGGGAAGCGGCGCTCGGCCTTGGAGAAGCCGAGCTCATGGCGTACCAGGTCCATCAGATCCGCCGCGTCGCCGCGGTCGAGCACGCTGAAATTCGGCTGCAGCCCGACGCGCGTGCAATGGCGGCGGATCAGGCGGTTGGCGATCGAGTGGAACGTGCCGGACCAGGGCAGGCGTACTTGAGTCGCCAGCTCTCCCACGATGCGCTGCGCCCGCCGCGTCATCTCGAGCGCCGCGCGGCGCGAGAAGGTGAGCAGCAGGATGCGCTGCGGGTTCGCGCCCTCGAGGATGAGGTGCGCCACGCGGTGTGCGAGCGTGTTGGTCTTGCCGGTGCCCGCGCCGGCGAGGATCAGCAGCGGCCCCGCGCCATGGCACGCCGCCGCGCGCTGCGCGGCGTTCAGTTTTTTGAACTTGTCCGCCACCTCCACGCGCGGATCATACTGTATATCCGTCCAGTTCCGGAAATCGGGGTCAGACCCGGACTGCCGGAATAACTATGACCCTGAGCCAGAATTTCGGTCTGCTACGCTTCGCCTTCCCCATGAGGCTGCCGGAAAACCTGCACGGCATGCGCCGCGGCATCGAGAAGGAGAGCCTGCGCGTAAGGCCCGACGGCACGCTCGCGCAGACGCCGCACTCGCCGGCGCTCGGCGCGGCGCTGACGCATCCGCACATCACCACCGATTTTTCCGAGTCGCAGCTGGAGCTCATCACCGGCGTGCACGCGAGCGTCGAGGGCTGCCTCGAGGAGCTGACGCAGATCCACCAGGCGGTGTACCGCCAGATCGGCGACGAGGTGCTGTGGTGCGCGAGCATGCCGTGCAACCTGCCGGCCGATCACTTGATCCCGATCGGGCGCTATGGCACGTCGAACGTCGGCAGGGCGAAGACGGTGTATCGGCTGGGCCTCGCGCACCGCTACGGCCGGCGCATGCAGGCGATCTCGGGGATCCACTACAACTTCTCGCTGCCCGGGGTGACCGACGAGCAGTACTTCGGGCTGATCCGCAACTTCCGGCGAAATTCCTGGCTGCTGCTCTATCTCTTCGGCGCGTCGCCGGCGGTATGCTCGAGCTTCGTCGCCGGGCGCGATCACCAGCTCACCGAGCTTGCCCCGGGAACCCACTATGCGCCGCACGCAACGTCGCTGCGCATGGGGCGCCTGGGCTACCAGAGCGACGCGCAGGCCTCGCTCAGCGTGAGCTACAACAACCTGCGCGACTACACCGCTTCGCTCTATGAGGCGCTGACCGAGCCCTACCCGCCCTACGAGAAGATCGGCATCCGTGACGGCGACGACTACCGCCAGCTCAACACCACGCTCTTGCAGATCGAGAACGAGTTCTACAGCACCATCCGGCCGAAGCGGCGCATCAGGCGCGGCGAGCGGCCGCTGCACGCGCTGCGCGAAAAAGGTGTCGAATACGTCGAGGTGAGGCTGATGGATCTGGATCCGTTCTGCCCGATCGGCATCACGCCGCAGACCTGCCGCTTCCTGGACCTGTTCCTGCTGCAATGCCTCATCTCGGAAAGCCCGCCCGACACGCCGCAGGAGATCAGCGAGGTGCGGCGCAACCTGCAGACGGTCGCGGTGCGCGGCCGCGAGCCGGGCCTCGCGCTCGAGCGCAACGGCGACCGCGCCCCGCTAGCCAACTGGGCGCGGGAGGTGCTCGCGCAGTGCGCGCCTATTCCGGCGGCGCTCGATGCGGCCTTCGGCGGCGCGGCGTACCACGAGGCGTTCGCGGCGGCCGAGATGCTGGTCGCCGATGCCGAGCAGGCGCCGTCGGCGCGCGTGCTGCACGCCATGGCGCGCAACCACGACAACGCGTTCGTGCGCTTCGTGCTGGTCGAGTCGACGCTGCACAAGGCGATGCTGCGGCACCTCGAGTGGCCGCGCGAGGTGCGCGAGCGCTTCGCGCGCCTCGCCGCCGAGTCGCTGCACAAGCAGCGCGAGCTCGAGGCGGCCGACGAGGTCGACTTCGAGACCTTCCGCCAGCGCTACCTCGCGCACGACCTACTTAGGGTTTGACTTCGCCTCGCGCTTGCGCTGCTTCGCCTGCTGGACGAGCTTCTTCTTGATCTTCTGCAGGCGCATGCGGTTGTTGCGGTTCTTGGACGTGTGTCTCATGGATGCATTCTAGTATGCGCCAGCGGCTGAAAACGCTGCTTGGCACCGGCAAGACCCTGGTCGCGCTCGGCGCGACCGATGCGCTGTCGGCGAAGCTGATCGAGTCGCACGGCTTCGAGTGCGTCTACATCGGCAGCTACGCCACCGCCGCGAGCCGCTTCGGCCTGCCGGATACCGGCGCGCTCTCGCTGCCTGAGATGGCGGATCAAGCGCGCACCATCGTTGACGCCGTGAGCGTGCCGGTGATCGCCGACGCCGAAGGCGGCTTCCACGACAGCAGGCGGGCGTTGCGGCGATCCACATCGAGGACCACGCCTTCGGCAAGCACGCCGCCGTGGCGCAGAAGCTGCGCCCCGCGCACGAGGCCGCGGCGCGCATCCGCGCGGCGGTGGAGGCGCGCGAGGATCCGGACTTCCTGATCGTCGCGCGCTCGGATGCCTTCTGGGTCTCGGGCGATCTCGAGGACAGCATCGCGCGCTTGAGGCTCTATGCCGACGCGGGCGCGGACCTGGTATTCCCTACGCTGGTGGGACCGGCGGAGCTCGCCGAGGTGCGCCGGCGCGTCGCGCGGCCGGCGATGATCGTCGACATGCCGGGACGAGCGCTCGCCGAGCACCAGGACGCGGCGGTCGTCCTCTACTATGCGTTCTCGGCGCTCGCGCAGTTCGAGGCGCTCAACCAGGCGCTCGCGCGCTTCAAGGCCGAGGGAACACGGCCGGGCGGAACTCAGGAGCTGGAGAAGCTGCTCGGCTACGCGGACTTCGCGGCCCGCGCGCGCCGGTATGGCGAAACCGACTAGGCCGGCCCCTGCCGGATTTATTTGCCGAGAGCGGTTGACTTCGTCGGGATGCGAAGCTCCTGCAGCGCCCCCGAGCGCGACAGCACCACGCCGTCCTTGCGCACTTCCTTGAGCACGACGCCGGGCGCGACCAGGTCACCGGTGCGATAGCTGCGGGTCGGCTGGCCCTCGACGCCGATCACCGCGATGCCGCGGCCGCTCGCGCCGTCGGCCATCACGCCGAGGGCGCGGATGCTGCCCGCGTCAGAGGCAGATGTAGCGCCGAAGAGCCGCGCGATGGGCGCGATATCGGCGAGCTGGGTTTGCGGCTCGAGCTCGCCCGCCGGCAGCACGGCGAGCGGCTCCGCCGGCGTGCGCCGCGCGCTGAGCGTCAGTACCCAGTCTGTCGCACTTACAACTACAGCGACGGCCAAGAGGACTACGGCGAGGCGCGGAAGCGAGAAGCCCATGCGGCATTTTGCGGCGGAGAAGAAATATGCGCTAGGTGCATAATCCATGAAGAACGGAGGACAAAGCCTTGAACAGGCGTGGCTTTACGCTCGTCGAGATCATGGTCGTGGTGGTGATCCTGGGGATCCTCGCCGTGCTGATCGTGCCGCGCGTGCTTGGGCGCACCGACGAGGCGCGCGCCGCGGCGGCGAAGCACGACGTCGCCACCCTCATGCAATCCCTCAAGCTCTATAAGCTCGACAACGGCCGCTATCCGTCGAACGAGCAGGGGCTGCAGGCGCTCGTGGCGAAGCCGCAGAGCTCGCCGGTGCCGCCGAACTGGAAGCCATACCTCGACAAGCTGCCCAAGGACCCCTGGGGCAACGCTTACCAGTATCTGAATCCAGGCGTGCACGGCGAGATCGATGTCTTCTCCTTCGGCGCCGACGGCCAGGCCGGGGGCACCGGCGCCGACCTCGACATCGGCTCGTGGCAACTCTAGTCATGCGCGCCTCGGGATTAACTGCGGGCTTCACCCTGATCGAGCTGCTACTCACCGTCGCGATCATCGGCATCGCGGCGGGCGTGCTGACGCTCTCGCTGCGCGGCGACGAAGCGCGCAAGCTGCGCGAAGAAGGCGAGCGCCTCTCGGCGCTGTTTCGCATGGCGCAGAGCGAGGCGCGCGTCGGCGGACGCCCGCTCGTCTGGGAAGCGGATCTCTCGGGCTACCGCTTCCGGGGCGATGCACTCAGGGAAGAACTGGCGCGCGAGCGGCGCTGGGCGGTCGAGGTGAAGCGCGTGGAGACGCGCCGGCTGCTGTTCGCGCGCGAGCCGCTGCGCGAGCCGGCGATCGTCGAGATCGCGACCGAAGAGCACCGGCTGCGCCTCGCGCTCGATGCGCTCGGCAATCCCGGGCCGGCCGACTGCGAGGACCCGCGGTGCGTGGCTTCACGCTGATCGAGGTGCTCGTCGCGCTCGCGGTGGTCGCGGTGGCGCTGCTCGCCGCGGTGCGCGCCGCGGGCTCGATGGCACAGACCAACGCCGAGCTCAAGCTGCGCCTGCTGGCGCAGCTCGCCGCCGACAACCGCATCGCCGAGCTGCGCGCGGGCGGCGCGTTTCCCGCGATCGGCACGCGCACCAGCGCCTGCCCGCAGGGCGCCGCGCAACTCGAATGTGGCGAGGAGGTGAAGAGCACGCCGAATCCCCTGTTTCGCCGCGTCGAGGTGCGCGTGTACGCCGACGCGAGCCGCGAGCATCGCCTGGTCGAGCTGATCGGCATCCTGCCGCGCCGCCAATGAGACGCCCCTCGGGATGCAATGCGGGCTTCACCCTCATCGAGATGCTCGTCGCCATCGCGCTGATGGGCCTGATGGGCGTGGTGTGCTGGCGCGGCCTTGCCTTCGTCGCCAACCAGCGCAGCGCGATCGAGGACCAGTCGGTCGAGCTCGCGCAGCTGGTGCGCGCCTTTGCGCAGATCGAGCGCGATCTCGCCGAGCGCCTGCCCGACATCGCCGTGCCGCCGCGCGCCACCGAACCCGAGCTGCCGCTCGCCGTCTCCATCGTGCCGATGGCAAACGGCGACGCGCAGCTCGAGATCCTGCGCGGCTCGGCCTTCGTGGTTTACCGGGTGGCGGCGCGCGGCCTGGTGCGCACGAGCGCAGCGAGCGAGGTATTGATGCTGCCCGGCGCCGCGCGCCTGCGCGTGCGCATCCACGCCGGCGGATTCTGGGTCGAGCCCGGCCGCGAGCAGCTGGTGCGGCCGTTCGCGCGCGCCACGGCGCTCGAGATCGCGCTCGACGACGGCCGCGGCGTACGCTACGTCAAGGTGCTCGCGCTATGACGCAAATCGCGCAGCGCGGCACCGCGGTGATCATGGCCATGCTGGTGGTCGCCGCCGCGGCGACGCTGGTGAGCGGCGCGCTGTGGCAGCAGAACGCGCTCATCCGCGAGACCGAGAACGAGCTCGCCTACACGCAGGCGAAGTGGCTGCTCCGCGGCGCGATCGACTGGGCGGGCGTGATCCTGCAGGAGGACGCGCGCACTTCGAGCGTCGACCATCGCGGCGAGCCCTGGGCCGTGCCGCTCGCCGACACGCGCTTGAACGAGAACGATGGCCGGCCGCCGGCCTATCTGGCCGGCGCGATCGACGACGAGCAGGCGAGGTTCAACCTGCGCAACCTCGTCGCCGGCGCCGAGCTGAACGCCGCCGAGCTCGCCGCGCTGCGCCGCCTGCTCGGCGCGCTGCGCATCGACGAGAGCTTCGCCCAGCGCATCGGCGAGCGCATGCTCGCGGCATTGCGCGAAGCCGGCGAGCACCCTGTCCCCGGCCGCGCGTTCGCGGAGGACCTGCTCGCCGTTGGCATGGCGGAGGATCAGTTGGAGCGCTTGCGGGGCTTCGTCACAGTGCTCCCGGAGCCGACCGCGCTCAACGTGAATACCGCGTCGGCCGAAGTGCTGGCGGCGCGCATCGCCGATCTCGCGCTGGTCGATGCAAGGCGCATCGTTTCGGCGCGCGACCGCGCGCACTTCAAGGACCTCGGCGACGCGCTCGCGCGCCTGCGCCAGGCGAGCCCGCAGGTCACTGAAACCGGACTTGCGGTCGCGACGCGCTACTTCAGCGTCGAAGGCACCGTGAGCTACGGGCCGGCGCGCCTCACGGCGCGCGCGCTCCTCAAGCGCGATGCCAATCGCCTCGAGCTCCTGTGGATGAAGGAGTCCGGATGAAGGCGCTGCGCGTCGCGCTCTGCCCGCTCGCCGAGCTCGGCGCCGAAAGCGTGCTCGAGTTCGAGCTGCTGGACGACAAGCGCCGCGTGCTCGAGCGCGGCCGCGCCGTGCCGGCCGCGCTGCCGCACCTGCCGCGCACCGAGCTCGTGGTCGCCGCCGCCGATGTGCTGCTGGTCGAGGCGACGCTGCCGCCGCTCTCCGGCGCGCGCCTGCGCGCGGCGCTGCCGGCGCTCGCCGAGCCGCACCTGGTATCCAGCATCGAATCGGCCTACGTGGTTGCCGCCACGCCGGCAGCAGGACGCACCACTCTCGCGGTGATCGACCGTGCGCTCTTCGCGCGCGCGCTGGAGCTCCTGCGGCGCTTGAAGCTCGAGCCGGCGAGCGCCGTTCCGGAGCAGCTCGCGCTGCCGCTCAGCGCTGGCCGCTGGCGCATGCACCTCGGGCCGGCCTCGGGCTGCCTTCGCCTGTCTGCCCTGCGCGGCATCGGCTGCTCGCCGTCGCAGGAGGACGCGCCGCCGGTCGAGCTGCGGCTCGCGCTCGAGCAGGCGCGCGACGCGCGGCCGCAGGCGATCGAGGTGGAAGGCCCCTGCCCCGCCGACGCCTGGAGCGAAACGCTCGGCGTGCCGGTGGTCGCGGTCGAGCCGCCGCAGTCGCGCAGCGAGCCGCCGGCGCTCGAGCTCCTGCAGTACGAATTCGCGCCGCGCCTCGCCGACTGGCGCGCGTGGCGCCCCGCCGCGGTGCTCGCGGCGCTATGCGCGCTCACCTGGGTTGTCGGCCTCAACGTCGACGCCTGGCTGATGCGGCGCGAAGCCTTCGCCTTGCGCGCCCACATGGAGGCGACGCTGCGCCAGGCGTTCCCGGCGACACCGGTGGTGCTCGATCCGGTGGCGCAGATGCGCCGCGGCGTCGCCGACCTGCGCGCCGCCGCCGGCAGCTCTGACCTGCGCGAGTTCCTCGGCCTTGCCGCGACGTTGTCGCGTGCGCTCGCCGCCGACGGCAATGCGGTGCGCGCGCTCGAATTCCGCGACGGCGCGCTGCGCGTTGACTTCGAGCCCCGCGCCCTGGAGGCGAAGAAGCTGCGCGAGGCGCTGATGGAGAAAGCGTCGGCGGCGGGCCTCGCGGGCCGCTGGTCGGACGCCAGCCTCAGC
>VBCP01000621.1 GCA_005888925.1 Betaproteobacteria bacterium
GTCACGATCGGCGGCAGCGACAAGATCGTCTACCTGCCGGCGAAGCTCGCCGAGCGGCTCGGCTATTTCCAGGCGCAAGGCGTCGAGGTCGAGCTGCGCAGCGAAGCCGCGGGCGTCGAGGCGCGCGACGCGCTGCTGTCAGTCGCGGTGCAGGGCGTGGTCGGCTTCTACGATCACACCATCGCGCTGCAGGCGAAGGGCAAGCTCGTCCAATCGGTGGTGCAATTCACCGTCACGCCGGGCGAGGCGCTGCTGGTGTCGGCGCGCAGCGCCGCGACGCTTCGCTCTCCCGCCGACCTGAGAGGCCGCATCGTCGGCGTGACCGGCCTTGGCTCGTCGACCAGCTTCCTCACGCACTATCTCGTGCTGGCCCACGGACTGAAGCCGACCGAGGTCAACCTGGTTCCGGCTGGGGCGGGCAACCGCTTCATCGCCGCGATGCGCGAAGGCACGATCGATGCCGGCATGACCACCGAGCCGACGATTTCGCGGCTGCTGAAAAGCGGCGAGGCACAGCTCCTGGTCGACCTGCGCACTCCCGAGGCGACGACGAGAGCGCTGGGCGGGCTGTATCCGTCGGCCTGCTTCTACCTGAACAGCGCGTGGGCCGATCGCAACCGCCCGCAGGTCCAGCGCATGGTCAATGCGCTGGTGAACGCACTGGTCTACATCCATTCGCACAGCGCCGAGGAGATCGCGGCGGCGATGCCCGCGGAGTACTACGCCGGCGACCGCGCGCTCTATGTCAAGACGATCAATGCGGCCAAGCCGATGTTCACGCTCGACGGCCGCATGCCGCATTCCGGGCCGGCCACCGTGCTGAAAGTGATGAGCGCGATCGACCGCAACGTGCAGTACAAGAACATCGATCTCGCCAAGACCTTCACCGGCGAGTTCGTGAGCGCTGCGCGCCTGGACCCGCGGCCGGTGGCCGCCGCGGCCGGCCGCTAGGCGAACACCACCGAGACGACGAGGCCGTTACCGCGCGGCGCGTCGGACAGCTGCACGCTGGCCCGGCTCGCCGCGGCGATCTCGCGCACGATGGGCAAGCCGAGCCCCGAGCCGCCAGGACCGTCGTCGTGCAGGCGGTAGAAGCGCTCGAAGACTCGCTCGCGCAGCTCCGCGGGAATTCCCGGCCCGTTGTCCTCGATGCGCAGCGTGACGCGATCATCGCCGCCCTCGACCGCCGCAGTCACTACGCCGCCGCGCGGCGTATACCGGATCGCGTTGTCCACAAGGTTGGCGACGAGCTCGTGCAGCATCGAGGGCGTGCCGCGCACCAAGGCGCTGCCCCGCTGCTCGAATCCCAGATCGATGTCCTTGGCTTGCGCGCCGGCGGCGAGCTCCTCGAGCACCCGCTTCACCGCTTCGGCGAGATCGACCTCGGCCGGGCGCTCGCCCGCGTGTGCCGCGCCTTCCGCCATGAAGAGCGTCAGCAGCTGATTGACGAGGCGAATGCCGTCGCGCACGCCGTCGCGGATCGCCTGCAGCGCGTCCTGCCGCACGGCGGCGTCCTCGCTGCGCAGTGCGAAGCTCACCTGCGTGTTGAGCACGCTCAGCGCCGTGCGCAGCTGGTGCGAGGCATAGGCGACGAAGCGGCCGTGCGCCGCCATGTGCTCGTCCAGGCGCCGCACGTACTCGTTCACCGCCGTCACCAGCGGCGCGAGCTCCTGCGGCACCGGCCCGGGATCGAGCGGCTCGAGGGCGCCGGGGCGCCGCTCGAGCATCGCGTCGCGCAGCCGCATCAGCGGCCGCAGCCCGAAGCGCAGGCCGAGCCACACCAGGATGATCGTGAGGGCCAGCATGATCAGTTGATGGACGATCGCCTGCTCCCAGATCTGGCTCGCGAGCTCGCGATGCGAGCGCAGCGTCTGTGCCACCTCGATCAGCATGACCTGCGGCTCCGGCGCGCCGATCAGCGGATGCGCGAATGCGGCGACGCGCACCGGCTCGCCGCGCATCGTCGCATCGAAGTGCGTGAATTCCTCGCTCGAGAGGGTCGCCGCCGGCGATGGCAGCTCCGCGTACCCGAGCAGCAGCGCGCCGCGTGGCGAGACCACGCGGTAGTAGACGCGGTCGCGGCTGCTCGATTCGAACAGCTCGAGCGCCGCCGGCGGCACTTCCACGTGCAGCTCGCCCGCGCGGTAATACGTCTGCTCGGCGATGATCCGGACGGCGCCGAGCAGCATGCGGTCCTGCACCGCGGTTGCCGTGGCGGCGGCGTCGCGAAAGCTGAGCCAGGTATTGACCGCCACCAGAAAGCCCAGCGGCACCAGCAGCCACGCCAGGAGCTGCAGGCGCAGGCTGCTACGCATGACGCGGCTTCAGCAGATACCCGAGCCCGCGCAGGGTGAAGATCGCCGCGTCGCAGGGCTCGAGCTTCTTGCGCAGGCGCGAGACGTAGATCTCGATCGAGTCCGCATCGGCGCTGTCGTTCATCGCGAACAGGCCGTCGGCGATCGCCTGCTTGCTGACGGTCTTGCCCTGCTTCACGATCAGCGCCTCCAGCACGGCGTGCTCGCGCGGCGGCAGCGGCAGTGGCCGCTCGGC